>URZO01000131.1 GCA_900552465.1 uncultured Parabacteroides sp.
TGCATAGCTGAAGCCTCAAAGGGATGTAAAAGCGAGGGGGAAGAAGGCTTGCATACACACACAGCAGTTTGTATATCAACAATATACACAAAAAAACAGCATCCAAACAGAGCTTAATCTAAGCCTAAAAACAACCGGGGGGAATTTGAGGCTAAACTGTCCTTTTCCCTAAATCGCCCCTTTTTTCCTCTCCAAAAGCTATATCCTTTCATCAAAAAAGCTATACCCTTTTTGCTCACAAGGTATAGCTTTTTTGATGAAAGGATATAGCTTTTTTATAACGTTTATTCGAACATCTTGTCAATGCCCCCGACATCCGTTGGCGTTTGTTTGCGCTCTTCTTCGGTGGTCATCTTGCAGGGATTCTGATATTGTTCGGGAATTTCAAAGTCTTCTTCCTGCGAATAGCCTAATGTCTTGTCGGCATAGACTTTCTGCATATAAAGTCCGTAGATCGGCAATGCCATGCTGGCTCCCTGTCCTTCAGCCATACGGTCGAAGTGGATAGAACGATCCTCGCCGCCAACCCAGACTCCGGACACCAGGCTCGGCGTGAAACCCATAAACCAACCGTCGGAATTGTTCTGTGTCGTACCGGTCTTTCCTCCCATAGGCGCCTTGATGCCATAACGGAAGCGGACACGGCTACCGGTTCCGCCGTCTATTACGTTTTTCAGCATGTGAAGCATCTTATAGGAAGCATCCTCCGTCAGCACTTCGCTCATCTGCGGGTTGAAGTTCGCAATCGTATTGCCATAGGAATCTTCTATGCGGGTGACATACAGCGGTTCGACACGGATACCTTTATTGGCAAATGTCGTATAAGCGCTTACCATCTCGCCGACCGATACATCCGGCGTACCCAGACAGATCGAAATCACCGGGTCCATCTCGTTCTTCAAACCGAATGAGTGCAACAGACGGACAAACGTATACGGAGACAACTGCCCCATCAGCCAGGCCGTCACCCAGTTGTCGGAGTTCTGCAACCCCCATTGTACGGAAACCATCTCGCCGAGACGTTTCTTATTCGCATTACGCGGTTCCCAAAGACGCCCGTTCTCGTCGGTCAACCGTTGCTGTACGTGCAACATCTCGTCGCAAGGACTGATCCCTTCGATCATCGCCAGCGAATAGAGGAACGGTTTGATAGTCGAACCGATCTGGCGGCGTCCGCCGTTGACCATATCATACTGGAAATCGTTATAATCGATTCCCCCGACATAGGCTTTTACATAACCGGTACGCGGGTCCATCGACATAAACCCGGTACGCAGGAAACTCTTATAATAGCGGATCGAATCCAACGGCGACATGACCGTATCGATCTCGCCGCCCCAGCTGAACACACGCATCTCGGCTGGTTCGTTGAAAGCGGCCTTTATCTCTTTTTCGCTCGCACCCGCACTTTTCATCGACCGGTAACGATCCGTCTGATGCATGGCACGCATAAAAATCGTATCTACCTCGCCCTGACGCAAATCGCGGGAGAACGGAGCGTAATTCTTTCCTTTTTTCTCTTTGAAGAAGGCATCCTGCAAATAACCTCCGATATGTTCACGAACAGCTTCTTCAGCATATTTCTGCATGCGTGAATCGATAGTCGTATAGATCTTCAGACCATCGGTGTACAGGTTGTAGAACTCTCCGTCCGGCCTCTTGTTCTTATTACACCAGCCATATACCGGATTTGTTTCCCAGGCAAGCGAATCTTCCCTGAACTGCTGCATCTGCCACCCCCGGTAGTTCTTGCGTTCGGGCTTCTTGGCCGTCAACGTCAGGCGCAGATATTCGCGGAAGTAAGGGGCCAAGCCATCTTTATGGTCCATACGGCTGAAATGAAGGGTCAACGGCAAGGCTTTCAACGAATCGCATTCGGCCTGCGAGAGATAGCCGGCTTTCAGCATCTGGTCCAACACCGTGTTCCGGCGTCCGCGCGTCCGTTCAGTATGGCGTTTCGGATTAAAATAAGACGGGTTCTTACACATCCCGACAAGCGTGGCGGCCTCTTCTGTCTTTAAATCTTTAGGAGTCTTGCCGAAATAGACACGGGCAGCCGACTGGATACCGACGGCATTATAGAGGAAGTCGAACTTATTCAGATACATATTGATAATCTCTTCCTTCGTATAGAAACGTTCCAACTGGACCGCGATCACCCATTCGATCGGCTTCTGGAACAAACGTTCCATCACATTGTCGGCACTCGGCGAAAACAACTGTTTTGCCAGCTGCTGCGTAATGGTACTGCCGCCACCGCCGCTCTTCTGCATCAGAAGACCGCGTTTGACGACTGCACGGAACAACCCTTGTGCATCGATACCGCTGTGTTCGGCAAAGCGGATATCCTCGGTCGCTATCAACGCCTTCACCAAATCCGGCGAAAGATCGTTATAGTTGACAAAAATACGGTTATCCTGACTATGAGCATAGGTACTGAGTGTCTTTCCATCGGCAGATATTACCTGCGAAGCATATTTATCAATCGGATTTTCAAGTTGTTCGACCGGAGGCATATAGCCTATCGAACCATTGGCGATTGCCGAGAACAGCAAAACTACGACACCTACTGCTGCGGCAAACAGCACCCAAAATGAAATTATGATACCTTTTGTTACCTTTGAAGCCATTTCTTGTTAATTGAAAAATGAAAATTGAGAATTGAAAAACCAGCATCCGACTCTCAATAAATTGCATTGAGCCACAAAGGTAATAATTTATAGAACACAAACGGATAATTTTCAATTCCCAATTAACAAACCTTTCAAAGTCCCCTCCCGGGGTGTATATTAAACCAAATATTTAGCTAACAAATAACCTCCTCCAAGCAACCAGATATACAACACCGCTGCCAGGATGAAGGGCTTGGCTCCGGCCTTTTTAAACTTCTCGATGCTGGTTTCCGCACCTAACGCCGTCATAGCCATCGTTAACATAAATGTATCCACATTATTAATTCCGTCTACGACCGTATGGGGGAGCAAATCGAAAGAGTTAAAGCCGATCACAGCCAGAAACCCGAACGCAAACCAGGGAATCGTTATCTTGCCGCGTTTCGCAGCGCCAGCTCCTTTCACACCATTAGAAACAGCTTTTACAGCGGAACGTGCCAAAGCAAAACTCATAATCACCAATACGGGAGCCAGCATCATGACACGGATCATCTTCACGATAATGGCAGTATCCGAAATCTCTTTTCCCATCGCATTGCCGGCACCTACCACATGCGCCACCTCATGCAGGGTCGACCCGGTATAAAGTCCCATCTGCTCAGGCGTCAGATCCAGAATACCGGAACGGTACATCGCCGGATAGATAAACATGGACAAAGTACCGAAGATAACGACAGTCGAAACGGCAACAGCAGTCTTATGCGGTTCGCTTTTTACAACAGGTTCTGCACCCAATACGGCTGCCGCACCGCAAATGGCACTACCCGTAGAGGTCAACAAAGCCAAATCCCGGTCCATCTTCATCAGCCGCCCGACGAACAAACCGATAAAAATCGTAGCTGTCACGATAATCGTATCGATCAGGATAGCGGGAAGCCCGATTGCGACCACGCTCTGAAACGTCAACCGGAAACCGTACAGCACGATACCGGCACGCAACACCTGTTTCGTACAGAACAGGATTCCCGGCACCCATGTCTCCGGCAAATGGTTGCGCAAGCTGTTCGCATATATCATACCCAATATGATACCGACAATCAGCGGGCTGAAAGAAAGGTTCTTGACAAAAGGAAATTCCGCTATATAGAAAGCAGAACAAGAGAAGAGAGCTATCAACAGAATACCATGAAGTACGTTACTCCTTTTTTCGCTAAACATAATCAATTAAGTTTAAAATCCATTACTTTTTTAACCGGCGGCAAAAGTAAGGCTTTTTCCCGGTATCCTTTCCTAATATGTTTTTATAGGGCATAACGCAAGGTTATTACCAGCATTGGCAAGCATAGCGGATAAAGCTTTCTTCCACTCCCCCGTTCTGCCCTTGCGGCTCGGCAAAGGCAAACATCCGCTCGGCACGGAAGCCGTCCACTTCGATCACCTTCAACCGTCCGGACATCAGTTCACGGGTCACGGCACGAATAGAAACAATTCCCAACGCGTCAGAGTTCTCCAGAAACAACTTAATACTCTCCGTACTTCCCATCTGTAACAATACGTTCAACTGCGACAGCTTGACCTGGTGCTCTGCCAGGGCCGCCTCTACCACATCAAGCGTGCCCGAACCGTTCTCGCGCAGGACAAGCGGCAAGGTGCAAAGTTGCTCGACCGTGATCTCGTCGTAAACAGCCAGCGAGCTGCCGGTATGCGCCACAACGACCAACTCGTCTTTCATAAAGGGCGTATAGTGGAGCGTACTCTGGTGGGCCGTCCCTTCCACCAGCCCGAGCGTGATCTTCCCCTCCCGCAAAGCCTGTTCGATATCACGGCTGTTTCCATTCTGCAAAGAGATTTTAATCTCCGGAAATTTCTGAATAAAGGAGGAAAGGACAGGCGGAAGCACATACTGCGAGATGGTCGTACTGGCTCCTAACCGCAGTTCACCGCTAAAATTATCCGTCAGCAAATTCATCTCGAAATCCATCTGCCGGTAAGCAGACAGCAATAACTTCGTATGCGACAACAACAGTTCGCCGGCATGAGTGAGTGCGATACGGCTCCCCACCCGGTCGAACAACGGTGTTTTATATTGCACCTCCAACTCGTGGATATGCTTACTAATAGCCGGTTGGCTGATAAACAGCTCCTTTGAAGCCTTCGTAAAACTTAGATTCGTGGCTACGCTATGAAATACTTTCAGACGGAAATCCATGTATGGTATAATTTTCAGGCAAAGATACGGTTTAGGGCTGTCATATACAAGGAATAAAAAAGCTGCCGGTTAAAAACCAACGGATTGTAAATAGAAGAATTAATGGTTTATCGCATAAAATACAGATGAAGAATCTACTTTTTTCCTACTTTTGTACAAAGAAATCCTTTTATACTTACACGAGAGATAGCAATGAAAAGAAAAAAGAAAATACTGATAAGTATCGCTATAATTGCAGTTACACTGATATTCATACTTCCAGCTATCGGATTTAGCATACTGAACTGGGGCGTGTTGCCGCCGGAGAAACTGACACCGCTGGTTGTCGAGCAGACCAACAAGTTTCTCGATGCACATCTGGATTGCGAGCGGGTGGAGCTGACTTTCTTCGAGACATATCCTTATCTGGGAGTAAAACTGACTAACGGGCATCTGATTTCGCATGCCGCCGAAGATTCGACCGCCCATGAGGAAGAGTTGGCGGTGTCCTCCGATTCGTTGTTGTCATTCAACCGCGCGACTGTCTCCCTGCAACCGCTCGACTATCTGTTCGGTGGCAAGATCACTATCAAGGATTTTTCGCTCGATCACCCGCGTTTCTACGGTTTTGTCAATAAAGACGGACGTGCAAACTGGGATATCTACCAAAGTGAAGCCAATTCGGCGGAAACGGATGCAGATAAAAAGCCGCTCCCTCCCATCGACCTGCAGAGAGTGCGCATACGCGGAGGACATTTCACGTACGACGATCGGCAAACTGATCTCTTCGCCGAGGTAAACGGTTTCTTTATGCGTCTCGACGGATCACTTACCGGAGGGGCCAATACGTTGGATTTTGAAACGGGCTGTTCCTCTATCTTGTTCAGCAATCCGGCTTATACGTTAAAGAATGACCTGGCGCTCCGGCTCAAAAGCCGCCTGATACTTGCCGACCATTATAACTCGATCATGTTGAAAGATGCCGAACTGTTGGTGAACAACCTGCCTTTTACGGCAGACGGAGCTATCCGTAACTTCCCGGAAGACCGGCGTACACGCATCGATATGGATATGGGATTGAAGATATCGGATATGAACGACCTGCTGAAATTTATTCCCGATGCTTATTTCCAGAACCGTGACAAGATATTGGCGGAAGGCTCGATCATCATGGAGGGAAACATTCACGGCTTCCTGGGTGACAGTATCATGCCGAACATAAACCTTTGCTGTAAAATAGAAAACGGTTCTTACCACGTCAAAGATGTGAAACAGGGTATAGACACGTTGGCAATGGATCTGGATATCCATCTGAACGGACCTCATCCCGACTCTTCTTTCATCTCGCTCGAACAGCTTAACATGAAGGGACTCAACACCGCCCTGGACATACAGGCAAAAGTAACCAACCTGTTCCGGAATCCGGCCATTAACGCAAAAATGAAGGGACAGGTAGACTTCACCAAAATGGGACAGGAATTCCTGAACCCGGACACTTTACTGGTAGAAGGAGTTATGGATGCAGACTTTACTGCCGCTTTCACCGTAGACGACCTCATAGAGAGCCGTTTCGGGAAAATACACGGTTCCGGAAAACTGAGTATCGACAAGCTGAAAGCATTCAGCCAGCCGCTCGGCATGGATATTTTTATCTCCGATGCTTATCTGGCAATCGATACGACACACCAGAAAAGTCGTTATCTGGATGCACAGGAGCTGATGCGGATGACGATGGGCATCGACAGCCTGAACATCAAATACAAGGATGAAATCAGCACGAACATCAGTAAACTGGAAATGCTGGCACAGACATCGCCCGTGATCGACACAACCGCAGTCATACCGATGACAGGACGCTTGGCATTCGACCAGCTCAGAACACGCATGCCCGATTCGGTCTGGATGGTCGCAGGACGGACCGAGCTGAAAGGCGGTATCAAATCGTCGGCTTCCGACAAACAAATACCGACGGCAGCTGCTGTTATCTCGATCGATACGCTGAAATATATCAGTGTCCCGCTTCGCACAGGCCTCGCGCTGACAGAAAGCAGATTTACGATTGAAGCGCTCCCTTATCGGGATGCACGACGCCAACAAAGGGCAAAGCGGCAACAGCGTGTTCCGACCGGCGGCAAGCTACATGGGCAGCAAACTGTAAGGATGAGAGATACAACCAATAGAAAAGCAGCAAACGACAGTACGGATATCAGCGACCAGTTCCTCCGCAAATGGGAAGCACGGGGAAGTGTGTCTTTCAAACAAATACGCGGTTTCAGCCGTTTGTTCCCCCTTCCTATGTGGATGGAGCAGACGACGATGAAGTTTAACACCAACGACATCACGTTGACGGATGCCCGCCTGCACTTAGGAAAGAGCAATTTCACCCTCAACGGAGAAGTTAGCCAGATCCGGCGGGCAATGCTCCGGGGTGGCAAACTGAAAGGAGACTTTAAACTGAGTTCGGATTATATCGATTGTAATCAGTTGATGCAGGCAATCAATAACGGTATGCAATATGTTGCAAGTAGCTCCGACCTGGCGCCTCTCAGTGACGAAAGCATTGCAGGGCTCGATGCAGCAACGCTCCAGGATAGCATTTCGCAAGCGGAGACCGACACAACCAGCCAGTTGTTCGTTCTTCCGGCCTTCCTCGACATGACACTCCATACCGATGCGAAACGAATCGACTTTAAAGATCTGGAGTTGGAAAACGTAACGGGAGAAATCGTCCTGCGTGACCAGAGCATCAATCTGAGCAAGCTCAATATGGACTCCAATATGGGACACGGAAACCTGACAATGGTCTACACGGCAAGGAATGAGCAGGAAGCTACAGCCGGATTCGATCTCGACATGGAAAATGTACAGGTGGAAAGACTGATTGCACTTTTCCCGTCTATCGATACATTGGTCCCGATGCTCCGTTCGTTTGAAGGCGTGCTGGGCTGCGAGGTCACGGCGACCTGCAAGATGGACTCGACAATGTCTCTTATCATGCCGTCGATCAATTCATCCTGCTATCTGCACGGAAATAATATGGTATTGCTGGATGGCGAAACTTTTGCCGAAATATCCAAAACGCTTATGTTTAAGAACAAGAAGCGGAATATGATAGACAGTATTGCGGTCGACCTCGCGATCAAGGATAACAAGATCGAAGTCTTTCCTTTCCTGGTGGAGATGGACCGTTACCGGGTGGCTGTCGGGGGAACGCATAATCTGGATATGACGTTCAATTATCATGTGTCCGTACTGAAATCGCCTGTTCCCTTCAAGCTGGGAATCGACATTACCGGTAACCTGGACGACTTCAAGTATAAGATCACGAAGTGTAAATACAAAGACATTTTCAAACCGGCCAAACAGGCGGAACTTGACAGCACGCGCAAGAATATCCGGAAAGATATCCGTGATGCCATCCGCAAGCAGATTGAAGAAGCGGCACCGGAGTTAGGGAAGAATCTGGCAATGGCAGGAACAGAAACAAAAAAGGAGGCAGGGGATGTTCAAGAATCCCCTACCTCCTTCCAAGAAGGGAATTAGGTGATTACCTGTTCCCGTACATTTCTTCGTAATACTTCATATAGTCACCGCCGGTAATATCTTCCACCCATTTCTGGTTATCCAGATACCAGCGGATCGTCTTAACGATTCCGACTTCAAAAGAAGTTTCAGGCGTCCAGCCTAATTCGTTTGTGATCTTTGTCGGGTCGATCGCATAACGCTGGTCATGGCCAAGGCGATCTTTGACAAAGGTTATCAGGCTTTCGTTGATCCAGTCGATGGAAATCTGCCCGTCTGCACCGATCTCCTTTTTCTTCAGGATCTGGCGGTATTCCGGTTGCTCGGTCATCAGGCTGCGGATCGTGCTGATCGTCAGTTTCACGATTTCGATATTCTGCTTTTCGTTATGGCCGCCTACGTTATATACCTCTCCTGCCCGTCCCTCATGGATCACCATGTCGATAGCCTTGCAATGGTCTTCGACATAGAGCCAGTCGCGCACATTCGTACCATCCCCATAAACCGGGAGTGATTTGCCTTCAAGGATATTTTTAATAATCAGCGGAATCAGCTTTTCCGGAAAATGATACGGACCATAGTTATTGGAACAACGGGTAATGCTAACCGGCATTTTATAGGTCTCGGAATACGCCTGCACAAACAAGTCGGCACTCGTTTTGGATGCACTATAAGGACTGCGCGGGTCCAACGGGGTCGTTTCATGGAAATAACCCTCGGCACCCAGACTGCCATACACCTCATCCGTCGACACCTGATGGAAGCGGACACCTTCGCGCCACTGTGGATAACCTGTATCTGCTTTACCCGTCACCCAAGCCTTACGGGCAGAGTCAAGCAGGTTCTGCGTTCCCAATATATTCGTAACCAGGAAAAGCTGCGGATTCTCGATACTGCGGTCAACATGGCTTTCAGCAGCAAAGTTAACGACATAGTCGAACCGATATTTGGCAAACAACTCGTCCGTCAGGGCACGATCGCAGATATCTCCTTTTACAAACTCGCAACGCTCTCCGTCAATATCTCCGGCTATCGTCCCGAGATTGCCGGCGTAGGTCAGCAAGTCCAGGACAACAATCTTTATTTCAGGATACTTTGCCAACATATACTTAACGAAATTAGCGCCGATAAAACCAGCCGCTCCAGTAACCAAATAAGTCTTCATATCTATTTGTATAATTCAAAATTCATAATTCAAAATTAATCTCCGCTTCCCCTAACAAAGGAGCGCTCCGGTCTTTATCCGACAGATTAAGGATAGAAGGATCGGCAATCATCCAATCCACCGCAACTGTAGGATCATCAAAACGCAACCCGCGTTCATGCGTCGGCATATAAGGATTATCGACTTTATAAGTAAAAACGGCTTCCTCGCTCAACACATGGAAACCATGGGCAAATCCCTGCGGGACAAAGAACTGGCGTTTATTTTCACCGGACAACTCGACAGCCACATATTTCCCGAACGTAGGAGAACCTTTACGCAAATCGACAGCGACATCCAGCACACATCCCTTGATCACACGTACTAACTTGGCCTGCGAATAGGGTGCCAACTGATAATGCAATCCTCTCAGTACGCCTTTCGACGAACAGGATTCATTATCCTGTACAAATTCCACTTTACCGATATGTTCTTCAAACTCCGCCTTTTTCCAGGCTTCCATAAAATAGCCACGTGCATCTTCAAATACTTTCGGTTCAATGATCCACACGCCGGGGATTTCTGTTTCAATATAAGTCATTATCTTATTGTTTATGCTAACAGAAGGCAAAGTAACTTCTTTTTCCTTAGTTCTCCAAGCCTCCAGGAAAACAAAAAGGGAAGAAAAGATTTGCATATTCCAAATATATTCTATTTCTTTGCACTCGCAAAACCGGAATGGTTCTTTTGAAAACGTATTGGTTCCTTGGATGAGTGGCTTAGTCAGCGGTCTGCAAAACCGTCCACGGCGGTTCGAAT
>URZO01000132.1 GCA_900552465.1 uncultured Parabacteroides sp.
CGGGGCTTTCCCGCCTGCGCTATCCGTTGCATAACCCTGAGTTGTTGATCTCGCTGCTTCATATCCTGGAGAATGCGGATCGTCGGGGGCGTATTTCCTACCATCAATTAGCAGCGAGCCTGCTGTTGGCGTTCGATTATCCTTATAAGCTGAACACGCTTGGCGAAAAGATAGCCCGTGCCGTGCCGGATGCCGAGACGGTACGGGACCTGTTGGATTTGGTTGCACTCGTACGGATCGACGGGAATGAATAAGAAATGATAAAGAATACTGTTTCCGGACATCCGTATATTTCCGCCCGGATGAATGTTTTTTGATATAACATGTTTATAATCATCTATTTAGTCGGGATTCTACAGATGTTTCGCCCTTTGGAGCGGCTCTACCTTTGCATTGTGTTCGATAGTCGACATATAATCATTAAAAATTTAAATGTTATGGCACAAGGTTTTAAGTTAGTGTTGCGTCCCAGCCAGCCGGGCGTGAAAGATTCGGAAAAGAAGTATTACGCTGTATCCAAAAACACGGGGTTCTCGGATTTAAAGCATCTCTGTAAAATGATTGCTGCGCGAAGCACCGTATCGAGTGCGGATGTGAAAGCAGTTCTGGATAACCTGAATTTCGTGCTGGATATGGAATTGCAGGCCGGACGTATCGTTCAGTTAGGTGAATTCGGTAATTTCCCTATCTCGGTCAGCAGTGAAGGGGTGACGGACGAAAAAGCATTCGACAACAGCATGTTGCGGGCACCTAAAATCATCTTTACACCGGGTAGCGAACTGCGTGAAACGAAGAAGACACTGGATTTTACGAAGATCACGCCTGAAACGGTGATTGTCGATTCCGGGAAAGAAGAAGAAAGACCGGGTGAACTCTGATGAAGAGGCTGACGGTCCAGTTGACAATGGCAATCCTGCTCACTATGAGCGGGATTGTCCTGATCTTCTCCGGTTTCTGGGTGGCTCCGGAGGGAGAAATACATAACAGCGTGCTGGTCGCTTTCGGGGAGGTAAGCACTTTTGCGGGGGCTTTGTTCGGGGTGGACTATTCTTATAAATTAAGAATTAAGAATTAAGAATTAAAAAATAAAAAAATAAGACGGAGAATGGGAGAGAAATTGACTGCGAAGGAACGTGATTGGCGTGCCAAGCATAAGGATTGGATTAGTGAACATTTTTATATGGGAGAGTTTGAATATAGTGCGGTTGCCGTGGCAAACGGGTTGGACAACACGCCTACGCCTATTGCGCAAAGGGCGATCTGCCATTTGGTGAAGAATCTGCTGGAACCACTACGGAAAAAGTCGGGTATGCCGATCTACGTTTCGAGCGGATTCCGCTGCCCGGTGCTGAATGTACTTGTCGGGGGCGTGCCCGACTCGCAGCACATAACGGGGGAAGCCGCCGATATTTTTACGGGGGGAAATGCCCGTTTGCTGGAAATACTGGAAGAGGAAAAGCTGAACTTCGACCAGGCTATATTTTACAGACGCAAGAAGTTTATGCATCTGTCATTGAAGTTGAAAGGTAAAAATCGTCGTCAAATAATTATCATATGAAACAGCCGGTATCCCAGAAAATAAAAAATGTGTGGGCTTTTATCCATGTTGCCGTACGTGCATTGTATTATATTTTGCATGGAAAGAAAAAAAAGTCTTATCTTTGTGAGTTGGATGACATTGAAAAATCGACTAAAAACAAATAAACGTTACATGGAAAAACATCTATTTTTAGGGGACGAGGCAATCGCACAGGCTGCTATAGACGCAGGCTTGTCTGGTGTTTATGCCTATCCGGGAACCCCTTCGACCGAAATAACCGAGTATATCCAGGGTTCGGCCGTGGCTAAGGAAAGAGGCATTCACTGCCGCTGGAGCGCAAATGAGAAAACTGCGATGGAAGCCGCTTTAGGCATGAGCTATGCCGGCAAGCGCGCGCTGTGCTGTATGAAACATGTGGGGCTGAACGTGGCTGCCGACTGTTTCATGAATGCAGCCATGAGCGGTATCAATGGCGGTATGATTATCATAACGGCCGACGACCCCTCTATGCACTCTTCGCAGAACGAACAGGACAACCGTATGTTCGGCAATTTTGCCATGATCCCGATGCTCGAACCGTCCAGCCAGCAAGAGGCTTACGACATGGTATATGAAGGGTTCGAACTTTCCGAAAAGTTGGGCTATCCGGTTCTGGTCCGTATCACAACCCGTATGGCTCACTCCCGTGCTGGTGTGGTTACCCGCGCACAGAAGCCTGAAAACGAAATGCATACGCCCGAAGACGGCCGCCAGCGTTTCATCCTTCTTCCGGCTCTTGCCCGCAAACGTTTCAAGACGTTGATCGCTGCACAAGATACATTTGTCGCTTCTTCCGAAGCCTCTTCCTATAACAAGTATTTCGATGCTCCCAATAAGGATTTAGGAATCATTACGACCGGTATCGCATTCAACTACCTTTCGGAAAACTATCCCGACGGGTTTGAACATCCGGTGCTGAAGATCAGCCAGTATCCGTTGCCCCGTAAGATGGTGGAAAAGATCATGAGCGAATGCAAGGAGATTCTCGTACTCGAAGAGGGTTATCCGGTAGTGGAAGAACAACTGAAAGGATTCCTCGGTATCGGCGTTACGGTGCATGGACGCCTGGACGGTACGCTGCAACGCGATGGCGAGCTGACACCCGATGCAGTAGGTAAGGCGCTGGGTAAAGAGATTGCCGGCTACTATGCCACTCCGGAGGTTGTGGAACAGCGTCCGCCTGCATTGTGCCAGGGTTGCGGACACCGTGACGTATATGAAGCGCTCAACGAAGTTTTGGCTGAATATAAGGGTGCGAAAGTATTCGGCGATATCGGCTGTTACACGCTGGGAGCTTTGCCTCCTTTCCGTGCGATCGATACCTGTATCGACATGGGAGCTTCCGTCACGATGGCGAAAGGTGCGTCCGACGCGGGTGTTTTCCCGGCTGTATCGGTGATAGGCGACTCGACGTTCACGCACTCCGGTATGACCGGTCTGCTGGACTGTGTCAATGAAAATACAAATATCACGATCGTAATCTCCGACAACGAGACGACTGCCATGACAGGCGGACAGGATTCTGCGGGAACAGGAAGGCTGGAATCGATCTGTGCCGGTATCGGCGTAGACCCGGCTCACATCCGTGTGATGATTCCGTTGAAGAAGAATTACGAAGAGATGAAGACGATCATCCGCGAAGAGATCGAGTATAAAGGCGTATCGGTGCTGATCCCGCGTCGCGAGTGTATCCAGACATTAACAAGAAAGAAAAAAGCAAGCAAGAAATGAAAGCAGATATCATACTATCCGGTGTGGGAGGACAGGGCATCCTCTCCATCGCTGCCGTTATCGGAGAAGCCGCATTGAAAGAGGGCCTGTATATGAAGCAGGCCGAAGTACACGGAATGAGCCAGCGTGGTGGCGACGTACAGTCGAACCTCCGCCTCTCAGACCAGCCGATCGCTTCCGACTTGATCCCGCAGGGACACGCCGACCTGATCATTTCGCTCGAGCCGATGGAGGCGCTTCGCTACCTACCGTACTTGAAAAAGGACGGATGGCTGGTGACAAACTCGCAGCCGTTTATCAACATTCCTAACTATCCGGAGATGGAGAAGGTGAATGAAGAACTGGACAAGCTGCCGCATAAAGTGGTGCTGGATGTGGAGGCTATTGCCAAGGAAGTGGGTTCCGTACGTGCAGCCAATATCGTGATGCTGGGCGCCGCCGCTCCTTTCATCGGTATTGAATATGACAAGATTGCCGACGGTATCCGCCGTATTTTCGGACGCAAAGGGGAAGAGATCGTGGAGATGAACCTCAAAGCGTTGAAAGCCGGCTACGATGTAGCACAGAGCATGCAATAACATGGGGTGCGACCCGTAAGGGCCGCACTTCTTTAAACACAAATAATATGAAGAAGTACTTATTCCTTTCCTTTTTTGCTCTCCTTGCCTTTCTTGTGAAGGCGCAGGATGAGAGTGGTGACATCGTCAAAGTGGGCGATCAGATGCCGGCTTTTACGATTGTGAACGATAATGGAACCGAGACGCCTTCCTCTTCTCTGAAAGGGAAAGTGGTGTTGGTGAACTTCTTTGCCACCTGGTGTCCGCCCTGCCAGAAAGAACTGGCTGAGGTGCAGAAGACGCTTTGGCCGAAATACAAGGACAACAAGGATTTCGCCATGTTGGTGATCGGCCGCGAGCATTCGGATGCGGAGTTGCAGAAGTATAACGAGAAGAAAGGTTTTACCTTCCCTCTTTATCCGGACAAGAACCGCGCGGTGTATGGCGCTTTCGCCAAGAACCTCATTCCGCGCAGCTATTTGGTGGATAAGACCGGTAAAGTCATTTACGCTACGAAAGGCTATACGGACGAGGAGTTTGCCGAGCTGATGAAGAAGATTGAAACGGCTTTAAAATAAATGAGATGGAATATAACCATGTGCATATAGTTTATTTTTCTCCGACGCATACATCGGCTAAAACTGCCTATGCGATCGCAGAGGGATTGGAGGGAGAGGTCCTGCTGGAGTCCGATATTACATACGGATTGCCGGAAGAACCGGTAGAGATCGCCGGCGACGAACTGACGATTGTAGCTGTCCCTGTGTATGGGGGGCGTGTGGCGGAGACTGCTATGGAGCGTCTTCGTGCGTTTCATGCGCACCAGGCTCCTGTCGTTCCGGTTGTGGTGTATGGCAACCGCGATTATGAGGATGCCTTGAAGGAATTGTCCGATACGCTGGAGGCTGCGGGTTTTGTTACTGTCTCGGCCGGTGCTTTTATCGGTGAACATTCGTTCAGCCGGAAAGATATGCCGATCGCAGAGGGACGTCCCGACGAGGCCGATCATGAACTGGCTGCCCGCTTCGGACGCGAAATCAGGATGAAGTTGCAGCAGTCGGAAAGCCTTTCCGACCTGAAGCCGTTGGAAGTGAAAGGTAATTACCCCTATAAGGTGAAAGGCCCGTCTACGCCGCAAGCTCCAGTGACGGACGAGGAACTGTGCACGCAATGCGAATATTGCATGGATGTCTGTCCGGTGTCTGCCATTTCGGTTGTCGACGATTATATGTTCAGTGATCCGGCGATCTGTATCAAATGTTGTGCCTGCGTGAAGGAATGCCCGGAGGCGGCCCGTACGTTCGATACTCCCTATACGGCGATGTTGCATAAGAACTTTAGCGCCCGCCGCGAACCGGAATTGTTTATTTGATTTTCTAAAATATCAACTTGTAGCCGATTCCCCGGATGTTCAGTATCTGAACGGTGGGATCGGCTTTTAATTTTTTACGGAGTTTGGTGATAAAGACGTCCATGCTGCGGGCGTTGAAGAACGAGTCGTCTCCCCAAAGTTCGAGCAGGACGGGTTTGCGGTGCAACACGTCGTTGGCATGCTGGCACAACATGCGGAGGATCTCGGCCTCCCGGTGGGAAAGGGTTTCTGTCTGGTCGCCAATCTGTAATGTCTGGTGCGGATAGTGGAACGTATATTGCCCGATCGTATAAACATCAGTCTGCTTAACGTCGGATGTCTGTATGGGGCGGTGCAGCAGGGCCTGGATGCGAACGATCAGTTCCTCCATGTCGAAAGGTTTCTTCAGGTAGTCGTTTCCTCCCAGATGGAAACCTGTCACCAGGTCGTCGACCGAAGAACGGGCGGTGAGGAACAGGATCGGTGTTTTGCTGTCGGTCTGCCGGATCATTTTGGCGAGGTTGAAGCCGTCCAGTTGGGGCATCATGACGTCTAACACCAGGATATCCGGTTTTTGCCGGTGGTAACATTCGAGTGCTTCGTTGCCGTTGGCGGCCAGGGTGATCCGAAACTCCTGGCGGCTTTCGAGGCTGTCTTTTATGATTTTAGCCAATGTGATTTCGTCTTCTGCTAATAATATATGTATCATTTCCGAATAGGTATTAAGAGTGTGAATGTACTTCCTTGCCGTTCCTTGCTCTGAAGGGTGATGCTGCCGTTGTGCCGCTCTACGATGTCTTTGACGTAGCTGAGTCCGAGCCCGAAGCCTTTTACGTCGTGTATGTTGCCTTTCGAAACACGGTAGAAACGTTCGAACACGTGCGATTGCTGAGCCTGCGGGATGCCTATGCCGTTATCTGTGACACTGAGTTGCAGCCATTCCCCGGTTTCGCGTACCCGGATGTCGATATCGACGCTTGTACCCGAATATTTAATGGCGTTGTCCAGCAGGTTGCTGATCATGTTTGTGAAATGCAGTTTGTCGGCATACGCTGCGATCTCTTCCGGTTGTATGTCTAAGTGGAAGCGTACTTCTTTATTCGCCTTTAGCGTAAATTGGCGGATCAGGCTGTCCAGGAGCGGGCGGAGTTGGAATGTCTCTTTCTGCAAACGGAAATTCTTGCGTTCGTCTACCGCCATGTTGAGTATCTTCTCGACCAGGCCCGACAGGTGCTTGAGCTGCTGGCGGCAAAGGGTGAAGTATTCCTCGCGCGTCTCTTTCTGTTCTACCAGATTGAAGGTTTGCAGGGCGTCGATGGCCGAGTAGGTGATGGTGATCGGGGTCTTCAATTCGTGAGTCATGTTGCTGACGAAGTCATTCTTGATCTGTGCGATTGTCTTTTGCCGGAGGATCGTCCGGATCAGGTAGGCGTAGCAAGCCGTCGTGATGACCAGGAGCAGGAGGGAGGCAAAGAGCAACGTGCCCATTTCCCGGAAAACTGCTTTTTCGGGCGAGATGATGAAGCCCTGCATCCCAATGCTGTCATCTGCATTCACACCGATCTTCTGCGTTGGCATCAGTTGGGCCGGATTCTCGCCGTCGGGCAGGGAGGAGGCCAGCAAGGTGTCTTTCCCGAGTGTGAAGTCTATGAAATGCTGGTTATGTATACCTTCCCGCCGGAGGTAGACGCCCCAAAGGCTGTCCAGTTTAGGGATGTCTACGGGCGATACACTGTTGAAAGCCTGCCAGATGCCTTTGAACGCTGTTCGCATGATAGGGGTGTTCTCCGGTTTGTATAAGCCGAAGACGGCACTGTCGGCCGTTGTATCGAGTTTTACGAGAGTACGGCCGTGGACTTTCCGGGGTTTTTGTCCGGAAGAGGCATGCGAGGTGCTGTCGAGCGCGAAGCTGAATTCGATCATCCCGTGAGGTGCATCGGGAGTCGTGTCTTTCTCTAATGCTTCCATGCGGTTGGTCAGGTCTTCGTTTATGGCCTGCTGGAGCGTTTCGTTGATCCGGCTCCGGAACTGTTTATTTTCAATCCGGTAACTGTTCCATAGCCAGTAACCCTGGAAAAGGAATGTTCCCAGGATCGACAGGGTAACGAAAAATAATATGAGCCATATCCGTAGTTTCATAAGGCAAATATACGACTGATCTTAAAAACCTTTTCTGTCTGGTAACATTAAATAACGAAACAAAACAGTATCTTTGCCTTTATCCTTATTGGTTTAATATCTAATACCCATATATCAAATGAAGACACGTGTATTGATTTTGTTATCGTTGTTTTGTAGTTTATCACTCGGTGCGCAGATTCGCCTGGAGGGCTACAGGCAAGCTGACGTTAATCCTGAATTGCTGGAGGGGCGCTGGAAGGCGCACTGGATTTCCATGCCGGGTGAACCGGCCAATGTGTATGGCGTCTACCACATGCGCAAGACGTTCGAACTGGCCGAAGTGCCGTCACGCTTTATTGTCCATGCGACGGCGGACAATCGTTACAAACTCTACCTGAACGGACAGTTTGTTTCGCTCGGACCATCGCGTGGGGATATCTATAACTGGAATTTTGAAACAGTCGATCTTGCCCCTTATCTGAAAAAGGGAAAGAATGTGTTGGCAGCCGTTGTCTGGAATTATGCCGAACAGAAGCCGGTCGCGCAGATCAGTTTCAACCAGACCGGATTCTTGTTGCAGGGGAATACGGATGCGGAAGCAGTTGTTAATACGGATGATTCATGGCTTTGCATGAAGAATGAAGCCTATGCGCCTTGGCACAAACCTGTATTGGGCTACTATGTGGCAGGCCCTGGAGAACTGCTTGCTGCTGCCAAATATCCTTGGGGATGGGAGCAACCTGGTTACGACGATAGCCGTTGGCAGAAAGCCCGCTCCGGTATCGAGGGAGGGGCGAAAGGGTCGCGCGACTATCCCGGCCGTCTGCTCGTTCCCTGTCCGATTCCTCCGATGGATATGCAGCCGGAACGTTTTGAAGCTGTCCGCATAGCCGAGGGGGTGAAAGCGCCTGACGGTTTCCTGAAGAGTAAAACATCCCTGACGATCCCTGCCAACAGTAAGGTGCGTCTGCTGTTAGATAACGGGAAGCTGACGACGGGCTATCTTTCTCTGCTGTTTAGCAAAGGTAAAGAGGCCGAGATTGCAATCGGTTATGCCGAAGGGCTTTATGAGGGAGAGGATAAAAGTACGACCAAGTCTTATTCACTTCCGGAAAAAGGAAACCGGAATGAAGTGAAAGGTAAGAGGTTGATCGGTTATGAAGACAAGGTAATTGCCGATGGAGGCGAGGGGCGCAGTTTTACCACTCTTTGGTGGCGCACATGGCGGTATGTGGATCTGACAATCTCTACGGCTTCCGAACCGTTGGTGCTGGAAGATGTATATGGTACTTTCTCTGCTTATCCGTTCCGTCGCGAGATCGCATTTTCCGCGCCCGGACATGAGGATTTGAACAAGATGCTGGATATCGGATGGCGTACGGCGCGGCTTTGTGCGAACGAGACGTATATGGATTGCCCGTATTACGAGCAGTTGCAGTATTTCGGTGATACGCGTATCCAGGCAATGATTACCTTATATAACACGCATGATACGTATATGGTGAAGAATGCGATCGAGCAGGGACGCCAGTCGATTGTGGCGGATGGGATTACGATGAGCCGTTATCCGTCCAGTCTGCACCAGTTTATCTCTTCTTTCTCCTTATGGTGGATCTGTATGGGACATGATTATTGGATGTATCGGGGAGATGAAACTTATATGAAGACCTTGCTGCCTGCCTATCGGGGCGTACTTTCGTGGTATGAGCAGTGGCTGAAGCCGGATCACAGCTTAGGGTATGTGCCTCACTGGTTTTTTGCCGATTGGTCTGCTGGCTTTGAAGCTGGCGAGCCTGTACGTGAGAAGGATGGCAATTCTTCTTTTCAGGATCTGATGTATATCCTGACACTCGAATCGGCAGCTGGGATGGAACGGGCTTTCGGTATTCCGTCGATGGCGGACCACTATACGGAGATTGCTTCTGCTATTCGCGGCACGATCCGTTCCAAGTATTGGGATGAGGCGCGCGGTTTGTTTGCCGACACCTACGACCACCGCAGTTTCTCGCAGCATGTCAATTCGCTGGCTATCCTGGCGGGTATCGTTACGGGTGATGAGGCTACGGCTGTGATGAAGCGTACTTTGAGCGATACCTCACTGATCCAGGCGACGATCTATTTCCGTTATTATGTGCATCAGGCGTTGAAAGCGGCAGGGATGGGCGACCAATTGCTCGACAACCTGCAAATCTGGCGCGACCAGATGGCACTCGGCTTGACGACCTGGGCTGAAATGCCTGAGCCGACCCGTTCGGACTGCCATGCCTGGGGAGCCAGCCCTAACATCGAGTTCTTCCGTATCCTGCTGGGTATCGATAGCAAGGCTCCGGGATTTAAGGAGATTCGTATTGCTCCGTCATTAGGCAGCTTGAAAGAAGTATCGGGAACAATGCCGCATCCGGCAGGCAGCGTTACAGCCGCTTATAAGATCGGTAGGGATGGAAAACTGACTGCCCGCCTTGTATTGCCTTCCGGTACAACCGGAGTGTTTGTCTGGCACGGAAAAGAATATAAACTCACATCGGGTGAACAGGTGTTGACGGTGGAATAGATCGGATAGGGTTCGTACATTAAATATAGTACTAAAAGTTATTGATTTTTCTGTTGTTTGGCGGTTATGAAAAAAAGTTTCACCCGTAACTCACAGCATACCAGTCGATAGCGTAAATCTGTCACGAATCCAATAAAAAATAGTCTCAAAAATATTTGGAAGTTATGTTGTAGAGCAGTACTTTTGCACCCGCATTCGAGAGAGAACGGCATTAGTCACATGATGAACG
>URZO01000133.1 GCA_900552465.1 uncultured Parabacteroides sp.
AATCCGGTCTATATTCGGCGTTTCAATAAAACGATGATCGTAGGCGCTGATTGTCTGATAGGAATGATCATCACACATGATGTAGAGAATATTCATAGGTTTCTCCGGCACCTCTTTTTTGTCCTTTTGGACACAGGCAGGAAGGGCAACAGCAGCCAATCCTGTCAAAAGAAATAGTTGATTAGTTTTCATGATACATTATGTTGTTTTTTGTCTGGATTATGCAAATTTAAACAGAGCTGGCGGAATAATCACTATCCCAGGTGAAAAAATATATAAAAAGAGGGTGCGTCTATAACGAATAAACCGGACGCAGACAACGCAGAATACACAGACGAACGCAGACTTATTTTAATATCTGCGTTACTCTGCGCTCGTCTGCGTCATCTGCGTCCGGTAAATACTTTATATTTTCTTATCTATGACAATACGGCAATTTATACGGATTCCTGTATTCATACCAGTACAGACGGTGTGCTTGTGCTTCCTTATCACCTTCAAAGCTCAATGTAGCCGGATTCCAATGAACCGGACGGCCCAGCTCGCGAGCAATATTCTGCAGGCAGCAAAGTGTATTCGTACTGCAACCGACCTCAACCGGAGCAATCGGGTTCTCGCGCGAGCGGACACAATCGATGAAGTTCTGCATGTGCGGAGAACTTACTTCATATTCACCCTTACCGACTTTCTGCTCTTTCTTCGGCAACAAAGAAGGATCTGAGCATTCGATATAGCCACGGGCTACTTTCAACCAGCCCTTGTCACCGATAAACTGCAATCCTTGTGCATTCTCATCGTCTTCACGATAAGGCTGTTCGGTCATCACAATGCCATTCGCATATTTCATGGTAGCATATTTCGTACCGTTATATCCGGCCGGAATAAACTCTACCGGACCCGAACCGTCCATGCCGATAGCGGCCTGCGCGATGTCGAACATGTGGGCACCCCAGTCCGCCGTATATCCGTTTCCTGTTTCCTGATACCAGCGCCATGCGCCCCACAACTTCTCGTTCTGTTCGGGTTCGAGCGTGATAGGAGGACACAGATCGGGATGATAATGAATCTTCGGATCGTTCAACGGCCCCATCCACTGGTTGAAATTCAGGTTACCGGGAACATCCATTTCCGGCAAGTCCAGTGGTGTTGGAGGATTGCCTACACGGGCATAAATCTTTTCGATATGGCCGATCTTACCGGCACGCACCAATGCGATCGCATCCTGAAACTCCTTGCTCGAACGTTGCTGGCTACCGATCTGGAACACGCGGTTATTATCGCGTACGGCACGGGCGACGGCCAAGCCTTCCGTAATGGTATAAGCCAACGGTTTCTGGCAATAGACATCCTTACCGCTCTGGCAGGCATGGATTGCCACCAGCGCATGCCAATGGTCGGGAGTTGCCACTTCGATAACATCGATGTCCTTACGATCCAGCAGGTCTTCATAGAACTCATACATATCGCAGCGGGGAGCCACGTTCAGTGATTTCTGCCAGGCTTCGGCACGACGTTTGAAACGTTCCCGCTTCAACGAATCCACATCACAACATGCCGCCACCTGTACACCCGGACAAGTAGAGAAGCTCCGGAAGTCGGACAAGCCCTGCTGCCCTAATCCGACAAAACCTAAAACGACACGATCACTCGGTGCGATACGCACACCATTAATGGCCCAACTGGGCAGGATAGTAAAACTTGCCAATCCAAGAGCGGAAAGGCCGAGGAACTCTCGACGGGTTACCCCTTTCTTAGTGTTTTTATTCATGGTAATTCAAAATATATTGGACTAAAAAATTTATTAAGGGCAAATATATAAATTATTTGTTTCCAGCAGAGTCTCCGCCGGCTATAAAATATTTCTTTTTTCGTCAGCGGAGGCTCCGCCAATCATAAAATCTTCATTTGGGCCTCAGCGGAGACTCTTCTGACTCTAAATTCTTCCTTTTGAGACAAGAAGAGCCTCCGCCGACCACAAAAGTATCATTTTGCAACAAGCGGAGGCTCCGCCAACACAAAAAGTCACATTTTGCAATCAGCGGAGGCTCCGCTTATATAAAAAGTAACAATATGTTATCAAAAGGCATATCCGAAACCTACATTCAGGTAGATCGGATACATGGCGAAAGTAACCGTATCGAAATCTTTCCGGAAGATATCGTTCAGCCCCCAGGTCAGGTCTGCACAGACGTTCAGGTGCTTGAATGCACGCCATTCAGCCCCGACTTGCGCCCCCCATTGGAAACGGCGAAGGTTTTCGGAGAAGTCATAGGGAGCACTCTTTCCGTCTTCAAAAATGACCTTGCTTCCTGTCGGATCTCCTTCGCGCAGATAACCGTCATAGACATTTCCGGAGAAATCACCATCCAGCATATAAGCGACATACGGTCCCAGGTTCATACTGAAACGCGAATTGAACCGATGAGTGGCCAATACAGGGAATGACAGATAAGAATTCTTCACCTTTGTCTTCACATATCCCGTCCAGCTTCCCTTCACAATCTCGCCTCCATCACCGATGATCTCCATGCCGTAATTCTTAACCCGGGCATCCGTTTTCATCCCTTTATTGTCGAGACGGACACCGATCCGCATGCCCCATTTCCTTTCAGCATCGAACCATTTCGTCACATTTCCTTCTATCGCCACGGCAAGAGTCGGATTATAGCTGGTTATCTCGCGGATTTCTACAGGCAAGGGTAGCGGAGAGGTTCCTCCGATGTTAAACCCGGCTTTGACTTCATACTCCAGGCCAAGCAGGGCCGATTTGATAATCCCCTGATTCCGGTCCATCTGCCCGAAAGCAGGAAGTGCCGCCAGCGACAAGGCCAGCATACATATATAGATAGATATAGTATTCTTCTTCATTTCGCTCTTCATATTAATTGTCAACCGCATAAATCAATTCTACTTCATCGATCAGCAAAGTACTTCCGGGAGCGCCCCTGAAATAATTGCCTTCCTTACTGGAGGAGAAGACGATCGAGACGTTATAGCCACCGGCTTTCAGTTTCTCCCGATCGATTGTCTTTCCGGGCTTCATCACAAAAGGAATATAGAACTCCGTCCATTCGTCCGTCTCCTTCCGGTCTTTATCATCCAGCAAGGCGACAGATATAAGATTCGGATGCGTATAATTGCCTTCGACAATGGTTCCGTCCAGATAGCGGACATCGTCGGTGACTTCGTAGAAGATTGCGTAGACATCCCAGGTATCCTTTTTATTTGGTACGGGCTTGCCTTTTTCTTCAAATGTCTCTCCGGCCTTATACTTATAATATCCTTTCAGGTAAACCGGGACATGCTCGAACGGCATACCTAAGCGAGTTGCCTTTAAAGCATTGGTCAAAGCGCTCAGCATATCGAAAGTTCCCATAAACAGATTGCCGGCAGCGATCGGCATCTCCACATCCATACCGAATTTACCGGTCGATTTTGTTTCCAGCCGCACGCCTTTCCCAACCTTTCCTTCTTTCAGAGAAGAAGTGGGAAAACTGGCAGGATCTTTCGTTCCGGCTCCTGTTATAGCAAAACCGGAATTACCGTTCGCCCAAGTTAAACGGTTACTATTTGCGTCATCCAAATAAAAAACATCATACGTATAATTCGTTCTCACGACCGAATCGACATTCTCAAAATGATATTCGGTACTGATTCCGGCAATAATATAGGAGACCTGATACTCTTTCGTCCAGTTCCCATCTTCCGATCTTACCGTATAATACTGAGGAGTCGTAAAGTCGCGCTCCGTACCGCTGGCTGGAGAGATCGTCGCGCCGGGCGTCAAGGTGAATTCGGGAGCCTGATGCTTCAGATCGATATCCGCCCTTACCATCAGCGTCACTTTATTATTCTCTATGACCGGATCTCTTTTCAGTATGTCATCAGGAACTATACAAGTCAATATATCCGCTTCGGCATTAGGAGCCTCGTCCCGTATACACGAAACCAATATAAGCCCCAACAAAAGACATGTGATTAAAAAAGTTCTTCTCATCATCTGTTTGTGTTATTGAAATTATTAGCCTCTGTTTAAATGCAAACCGGATACAAAAATACGTCCCTTTTCGGAAAAAGCCACTGCATTTATATTTTTATCACAGTTTTTATTGTACTACTCACCTTTTATTCATACATTTGGCTCAATAACTTATTAATATAATCTAATTCATAAGACCATGACAACACGCAGAGACTTTATCCGGCAAGCGACCCTATTAGGTGCCGGAATGACAATGAGTCCTTTCTTTATCAACGCAACCCCTGGAAGTGTAGGAGCGAACGACAAAATCCACGTCGGCCTGATCGGCTGTAACGGCATGGGATTTGAAGACCTGAAAGCATTTCTCCGCAACCCTGAAGTAGAATGCGTCGCACTGTCGGACATCGACGAAGGCGTACTGAACAACCGGGCTGCCGAGACAGAAAAGATTACCGGTAAAAAAGTAAAACACCTTTACAAAGACTGGCGCAAACTGATCGACAACAAAGATATTGATGTCGTGATCGTCGGTACGCCCGATCATTGGCACTGCCTGCAAATGGTGTCGGCCTGCCAGGCAGGTAAAGATGTTTATTGTGAAAAGCCGTTAGGCAACAGCATCGAAGAATGTAACATCATGATTCGCGCCGCCGAAAAATACAACCGTGTCGTACAGGTCGGCCAATGGCAACGCAGCGATCCGCACTGGCAGGATGCCATGGCGTTTGTCCACAGCGGACAGTTGGGCAAGATCCGTACCGTACGCGTATTCTCCTATCAAGGCTGGTGTCCTTCCATCCCGGTTAAGCCGGACGAAGCGGTTCCTGCCGGAGTAGACTATGACATGTGGTTAGGCCCGGCTCCCAAACGTCCGTTCAACCGCAATCGTTTCCATTTCACCTTCCGCTGGTTCTGGGATTATGCGGGCGGATTGATGACAGACTGGGGCGTGCACCTGCTGGACTACGCTTTGTACGGAATGAATGTAACGGCTCCGAACTCGATTATGGCTTCGGGCGGCAAATTCGGTTATCCGGACGATGCCTGCGAAACACCGGACTTGTTGCAGACGATCTATACGTTCGACGACTTTACCGTTATGTGGGACCACGCGATCGGCATCGACGACGGAGCTTACGGACGTAACCACGGACTGGGATTTGTCGGAGAGAACGGCACATTGGTCGTAGACCGCGGCGGCTGGGAAGTAATCCCCGAAAAGGTAAACGGCAAAGCCCGCATGGAAGCGGTTCCGTTGAAGAAAGCATACGGCGAAGGCGGATTGAACCTGCACGCCAAGAACCATCTGGCATGCATCAAGTCGCGCAACCGCAACTGTAACGCCAGCATCGAGATCGGCGCCCATATCGCCAAGTTCTCGCAGTTAGGAAACATCGCTTACCGGACCGGCAAGAAACTGACCTGGGACGGCAAGAGCTTCCACGACGCAGAAGCCGACAAATACCTGTGTAAAGAGTATCGGGCTCCTTGGGAACTACCGAAGATTTAACATAAAAAAGGCGACCAAACGGTCGCCTTTTTTATTTATTGGTGTTCCTGACGCAGCAAGTCGTTCACCGTCTTAACCGGGTTGAAAGTTTCGATGGGGACTTCTACGAAGACTGTATTCCAGTCACTCATCGCGCCATTCCACAGACCGGGCAGTTCCAACGCTTTCAGTTCGCGACCGTCCTTGCTCTTATAGGAGATAAAGCCCGTGTTCTTATCCACATAATCCGGCAAATTGAATTTCTCGCCTTTGTAATTCTTCAGTGCACAGACCAGGTCTACGGGGTTGAAATGCGTGCCCTGTTCGAACATCGCTTTCTTTTCGGGATCTTTCAGGTCGACTTGCGAGCTTTCGAGGATTTGCAGGGAAACAGTTCCGTCCTGATTTACCGCCAGGAACGGACCGCCGCCGGGCTCACCCACGTTCTTCACCATACCGCATACACGCAACGGGCGGTTCAGTTTGCTCTTTATATAAAGAATCAACTCGACATCTTCCAGCAACTTCGTTTCCGGATTCCTTACGCATAAGTCTTCCTGCAGGAAGTGGATCATCTCTTCCACCTGGTCGTGCGAATACTTGCCGCTGTCGATCAGTTCCAGATATTTGAAGATACGTTCCTGCAAAGAAACCAGCACGCCGGCAATCACCTTCTTGAAGATGACAGTCGAACATTTGAAGCTGTCCGGCACGACATTGTCGATATTCTTCACAAACACCACGTCTGCATCGACATCATTCAGGTTTTCAATCAAAGCCCCGTGACCACCCGGACGGAACAACAGATTACCGTTCTTGTCGCGGAACGGATTGTTTTCCATATCGGCAGCAACCGTATCCGTACTCGGTTTCTGGACACTGAAAGAGATATCGTATTTTACGGAGAACTTCTCTTCGTAATCATCCGTCTTGTCAGCCACCAACTGTTCGAACAACGCCTTGTGTTCCGGCGATACCGTGAAATGGATATTCACCTCGCCGGCATTGTTCTTGGCGTACATCGCCCCTTCCGCCAGATGTTCCTCCATCGCCGTGCGGGCAGTCTGCGGATAAGAGTGGAAAAGCAACAAGCCTTTCGGAAGTTGTCCGTAGTTCAGACCTTTCGGTTCCAATAAGGTGGCGACAATCGTTTTATACTCGCCGTTCGCCATCAAAGCGGGAATATCTTTTACTTCGTTATGAATACAAGCCTTATTCAACGCATCATAGAAAGCGAACTTCTTGATCTCGTCGAAGAACTTCTTTTCAAACGCATTCTGAGGCTCGTTGTAGTCGGCAGACAGGAACTCATACAGGTTCTTGAACATACGGCTTGCCGCACCGGATGCGGGCACGAACTTCACTATCTTCTTATTCTTTGCCAGATAAGCATCCCAGGCATCCATATAAGTCGCCTGTTTTTCCTGCGGGATCACCATGATTCCTTTCTCCACCGAGGCCGAAGCCGTAATTTCCAGGAACGGGAATCCCTTTACAAAGCATGCCAACTGCTCTTCGATCTGCTGCTCGCTGATGCCTTTAGCCGCCAGTAACTCTAAGTCTTTCGCGTTTAACATAGTATATCGTTTTAATGAGTTAATAATCAGATACGCGACAAAGCCCTTCCGGACTATGTATATCGCAAATGTATAAAAATACCATTAGAATAGCGCTGATATTCGCAGAAAAACTTACTTTTACAGTATGTTTTACGGACCGCCACTTGACGAGGCAGTAAAAAGACAGACAACTATGGATATACAACCGTTCTTTACCGAAGAGGAGAAAAAGCAGTTTTTCTGCAAGTATAAGCAACTACTACGCCATCTATACTCTTTCCTGCAAAAAGAAGACCTGAGTAAGATGAAGGAACTGATGCAGCGTGTTGTGGCCTTGGATTGTTACGGACGAGACAAAAACGGCATTAACGGCCTGTTACGCAATATAGACACGGCACTGATCGCCACCGTAGAGATCGGGC
Source organism: uncultured Parabacteroides sp. (assembly GCA_900552465.1). Taxonomy (GTDB): domain Bacteria; phylum Bacteroidota; class Bacteroidia; order Bacteroidales; family Tannerellaceae; genus Parabacteroides. The sequence goes on from URZO01000133.1 coordinate 7,453, forward strand.
TGAAACGCACATCGGTCATCGCCCTGCTGCTTTACCGCCCGGTGCTGAAAAAGATCATTACGCTGGACGAAGTAAAGGATACGTTCGACGACGACGTCGCCCTGATCATCAAGCGGCTGCTGAAGACATCCGACCTTTACGCCCGCAACACGGCGGTCGACTCGGAGAACTTCCACAAGCTGCTCTTCTCCTTTGCCGAAGACGTACGCGTGATCCTGATTATGATTGCCGACCGCCTCTGCCTCATGCGCCTCGGTAAACAACTAAGAAACGACGAGGACCGCAAACGGCTGGCAACGGAAGTATCTTACCTCTATGCACCGCTGGCTCACCGGCTGGGACTTTATACGATCAAAAGCGAACTGGAAGACTTGTCGTTGAAATATACCGACCGCAAGCAATACGACTTTATCAAACGGAAGCTGAACGAGACGAAGCGTTCGCGCGACGCCTACATCGCCGAGTTCATCGCCCCGATCCAAAAGAAGTTGCAGGAAACCGGCCTCCGGTTCGATATCAAAGGGCGCACCAAGTCTATCCATTCCATCAACAACAAGCTGAAGAAGCAGGACATCCCGTTCGAAGGCATCTACGACCTGTTTGCCATCCGCATCATCCTCGACACGCCGCTTGAAAAGGAACGTTCGGAATGCTGGCAGGTTTATTCCATCGTCACCGATATGTACCAGCCGAACCCGAAACGCATGAAGGACTGGATCTCCATCCCGAAGACAAACGGCTACGAGAGCTTGCACATCACCGTCATGGGCCCGCAGAACAAATGGGTGGAAGTGCAGATCCGCACCCGCCGCATGGACGAGATCGCCGAACGCGGCCTGGCTGCCCACTGGAAATATAAAGGCGTGAAAGAGGAGAATGGCCTGGACGAATTTCTGAACACCGTCCGCGCCGCATTGGAAGCGAAGGAGAACAATCCGCTCGACCTAATGCAGGACTTTAAGATGGACCTCTACAAAGACGAAATATATGTCTTCACCCCGACCGGCGAACTGATCAAGTTAGCCAAAGGGGCGACAGTGCTCGACTTTGCTTTCGCCATCCATACCAAGTTAGGCTGCAAATGTGTCTCGGCAAAGGTGAACGGAAAGAATGTCCCTATTAAATATGTATTGAACAACGGCGACTCGGTTTCCATCGTCACCGCGCCGACCCAGACGCCGAAACGCGACTGGCTGAACATCGTCGTAACCTCCAAAGCGCGTGTGAAGATCAAACAGGCGCTCCGCGAAGAGATGGCCAAAGCGGTAGACTTTGCCAAAGAGATGCTGCAACGCCGCTTCAAGAACCGGAAGATCGATATGGACGAACCGGTCCTGATGCGTTATATCAAGAAGAAAGGTTTCAAGACCGTCACCGACTTCTACGTCGAGATTGCCGAGGAACGCCTCGATCCGAACCAGGCGATCGACGAATACCTGGAACAACTCCGCCGCGAAACGGAGATAAACGACCATACCGAAGTCCGGAGCGCCGAAGAATACATCACGACAACCGAAGCGGAAGAGATCGCCTCCAACAAGGATGTCCTGGTGATCGACAAGAACCTGACGGGCATCGAATACAAGTTGGCGAAATGCTGCAACCCGATCTACGGGGACGAAGTCTTCGGTTTCGTCTCCACGCAAGGCATCAAGATACACCGCATGGATTGCCCGAACGCACAGGAGATGTTCAGCCGCTTCGGCTACCGCATCATCCAGGCAAAATGGAGTGGCAAAGGAGATAACGGCTACATCGTAACGCTCCGCGTGATCGGCCGCGACGATATCGCGATTGTCACCAACATCACGTCCGTCATCAGCAAGGAAGCCGGCGTCTCACTCCGCTCCCTCAACATCGACTCGGTAGACGGCATCTTCCAAGGAAACTTCACCGTCACAGTGCGCGACACAACGACGCTGAACATGCTGACCAAGAAGATCAACGCTGTAAAGGGGGTAAAGACGGTGGAGAGACTGAACTCCTGACACTTTCCCCCACAATCATTCCAACTACCTGTTCCCGCGCTTGACGCGGGATCGCAAAGGGACAAGCCCTATCAATCAGCTATTTATACTGCCGGTTCTACTG
>URZO01000134.1 GCA_900552465.1 uncultured Parabacteroides sp.
TTTAAATTTAACACTTTTCTTTCGACAAAGAAAACTCAAAAAACGTGCGATTATTCCATTTACGATTGTTTTTTTATCACTTTTAACGGCGACTTACAAGGGCTTAACTGCACTTAACAGTACTGTGTAATGCAAAGTACCTTTTTAACAATCAAGCGCCTGACAAATGGTCATGTATTCAATAATATAACAGTAAGAACGGCAGAAAGTTCGGACCTATTGACAATGGATAATCGATAATTGGCAATAAGAAAAGTACCTAAACAGCCGTTATTCCCCACCCCTATCTCCAAATTTTCAATTCTCAATCCTCAATTTTCAATTTAAAACCCCTATCTTTGTCCCATTGCAGTCTGCCGGTCTGTCGCTCATCCCTCGGGATGGGAGGAACGTCCGGGCAACACAGAGCACCATACTTCTTAACGGGAAGCTGTCCGCGAGGGTAGAGTAACGTAACAGAAAACGACCGCCGGACTTATCCGGTAAGGGTGAAAAGGTGAGGTAAGAGCTCACCGGGTCTTATAGTAATATAGGATGCCGTACGTCTTATGGGTTGTAAGGTCATGTATACCGGCGCATGTAGGATTGCTCGTCCGATGCCGGGGGGTAGACCGCTAAAGCTTACTGGTGACAGTAAGACGAGATAAATGGCAGACGCTTCCGTGCAAACGGAAGTACAGAACCCGGCTTACAGGCAGACTGCTTTTTTACATTTAAAATATGAAGACAGCTGATAAAAAGACGTTCGGAGAACGGATCAATGCCTTACTGACAAGAACGATCCGTTTTGTAACTTACGACATTTGGCGGATTACCGAGAATGAAGTAAGCGGGCTGAAAGAACTTTATATCAACATCATCAAAACAATCATCCTCGCCTTCAGAGGTTTCCGGAATGAGAATCTGCAAACAAAAGCCTCTGCCCTCACCTATAGTACATTATTATCTATTGTACCGCTTTTAGCAGTCTTGTTAGGCATAGCCAAGGGGTTCGGTTTCCAGGGGACGGTCCGCCAGGAGCTGTTCGACTATTTTCCCGGACATGAAGTTGAATTGAACAAGGCCTTCGAGTTCGTAGAGAGTTATCTGGCACAAGCACAAGGCGGAGTGATCATCGGAGTCGGTCTGATCCTGTTATTCTATACGGTTATCAACCTGATTTCCTCCATAGAAGATACATTCAACGACATCTGGCAGATACAGAAATCACGTCCCTGGTACCGGAAGATATCCGATTACCTAGCCCTGTTCCTGATCCTGCCCGTACTGATGACGGCTTCCAGCGGTTTATCCATTTTCCTGTCTACGCTGCAAAATTCATTCCTCAGCCAGTATTTCTTCTTTACTCCCCTGGTCGAGCTGATTTTGAATATTACGCCTTACATCATTACGATCCTGGCATTTACGGGGCTTTACATTTCGCTGCCCAATACAAAAGTCAGGTTTGTCAACGGGCTGGTCGCCGGGTTTCTGGCCGGTATTGCTTTCCAGTTCTTCCAGTTTATCTATATCAGCGGACAGATCTGGGTGAGTAAATATAATGCTATCTATGGTAGTTTTGCCGCCCTGCCTTTATTGTTACTTTGGTTGCAACTGTCATGGCTCATCTGCCTTTTCGGGGCAGAGATTTCGTATGCATCCCAGAACGTAAAGAAGTTCAGTTTCGAACGGGACAGCAAGAACATCAGCCGGCGCTATAAGGATTTTCTGACACTGCTGCTCGCCTCCCTGATCGTCAAACGGTTTGTGAAAGGCGAGAAACCTTACACGGCTGACGAATTGTCGGATGCCTATCGCATCCCGATCCGTATCACCACGCAAATTCTTTACCTGTTGACCGAGTTGAATATCATTATCGAGGTCAACTACGGAGACGACGAACGGGTTGTCCATTACCAACCGGCAATCGATGTGAACAAGATCACGGTTAGTTACCTGCTGACACGCATGGACGAATACGGCTCCGAAAATTTCAAGATCGACACTTCCAAATTATTCAGCAAAGAATGGAAAGCCCTTTTGAAAACCCGTGAAGATATGATTAAGGCAAATGACACAATTCTTCTTAAAGACCTATGAGGAATACATCTACGGATCTTACAAAGGGGAAAGTGTGGAAAGTGATCGTTCGCTTTGCACTGCCGCTTCTGATCGGGAATCTGTTGCAACAACTTTATAATGTAACCGATAGCGTTATCGTCGGACAGTTCTTAGGGAAAGAGGCATTGGCGGCCGTATCGGCTTCTTTTTTCATCTATTACTTTATTATCTCGTTTGTGATCGGCGTCGGAAGCGGGACAAGCGTCGTCATTTCGCAACTCTTCGGGGCTAAACAGTTCCAGAAAGTCCAACTCGCCTTCTCTTCCTTCTTTATCTTTATGTTGGTAGGGGGCGTCATACTATCCATCGCCGGGATTATCTTTGCCGAGCCGGTTTTTCGTCTGACAAACACGCCGGAAGAGGTTATCCCGCAAGCCGTCGCCTATTTCCGGATCTATATCGGAGGGACATTCCTGTTCGTGACATTCAATAGTATTATCTCGATCCTCCGGGGCGTGGGAGAATCCGTCCGGCCGATGATCTTTATATTAATCACGACCATCCTGAACATCCTGCTCGACTTGCTTTTCATCCTCGTATTCAAATGGGGCATCGAAGGAGCCGCCCGTGCGACCGTCATCGCGCAAGGGATCGGGATGTGTGTCGCCCTGGCCTACGTAAATAACACGCATCCCCTACTCTCCATCAAAAAGCAGGATATGCTGTTCGACGGCAAGCTATTCAAAGAAAGCCTGAAGATCGGTCTGCCGACCAGCGTGCAGCAATGCGCCATCGCCCTCGGACTGATCGCCCTCTTAGGGATTGTGAACAGTTTCGGGACCAACACGCTGACAGCCTACGGAGCTGCCGGAAAGATAGACACGATCATCACGCAGGCCATCCTCACCTTATCCGGCGCACTGGCTGCATTCTGCGGACAGAACATCGGAGCCGGACGACTGGACCGGGTCAAAAAAGGACTACGGTTCACCATGTACGCCAATATCGTGCTGGGACTGCTGACATTCGCCGCCGTCTATCTGTTTGGCGACGCCATGATGCGCATCTTCACAAACGACGCGGATGTGATTGTTATCGGGAAGGAATATCTGTTGATTATCTGCGGTTTCTTCATCGTTCACGGGGCGTTGAACGTCTACAACGGGGCGTTGCGTGGAGCTGGCGACACCTTGTTTCCAATGGTAACCAGCATAGTGTGTCTTTGGATCATCCGCATTCCTCTCGCTTACAGCCTCAGTTCATGGTTGGGACGAAGCGGAATCTGGTGGGCTATCGTGGCAAGTATCACGATCGGGCTGATCGTGACCTTCATCTACTATAAAACGGGAATCTGGAAAAGGAGATGCATCATCAAAGACGAGACATCTCCATAAACCCGTTTATTTGAATTGCATCATCTTGCTGATATACTTCCCTACGATGTCAAATTCGAGGTTGACAACCGTGCCTTTCTCGATCTGGCAGAAGTTGGTATTGTCGTGCGTGTAAGGAATGATCGCCACCTGGAAACTGTTCTGCTTTGAATTGCAGACCGTCAGACTCACGCCATTCACGCAAACGGAACCTTTCTCGACGGTTATATATCCCTGCGCGGCCATTTCCTTGTCAAACGGATATTCAAATGTATAATACCAGCTACCGTTCGCATCTTCGACGTCCGAACAAACAGCGGTCTGATCCACATGCCCCTGCACGATATGCCCGTCCAGACGGCCATTCATCATCATGCTACGCTCCAGATTCACCAGCGAACCCGGCTTCAGAAGCCCCAGATTGGAACGTTCCAGCGTTTCGCGCATGGCAGTCGTTGTAAAGGTATCCCCATCCTTGCGGACAACAGTCAGGCAAACGCCGTTATGAGCCACGCTCTGGTCAATTTTCAATTCATCGACAAAAGAACATTTCATTGTGATATGAATATTGTCTTTATCATGCTCGATCGCTACGACCTGAGCTGTTTCTTCTACAATTCCTGAAAACATAAGATTGTTGTTTTAATGATTATCGGAGCCCAAAGATACGGAAAATAACTATATTTGCTACCGTTTATAAATCTACTATAATAAATATGGAAGCAGAAAAAGTAGACAAGTTCCTTCTTGCCAACGAAAGCAAATTTCCCGATTATGAAATTCCCATTCACCGGCTGCTCGACCTTTCGCCGGAGAAAGAGGCTGTTTTAGAGCAAACCCACTTCAACAGTCCGGGCAAAATACTGCTCGCCTCTATCTTCTTAGGGATGCTCGGCGTAGACCGTTTCCTCATCGGTGACTGGGGCAAAGGCCTCTGCAAACTGTTTACAGGAGGCGGCTTGGGCTTCTGGTATCTCATCGACTGGTTCCTGATACGGGGAGTGACGAAAAGAAAGAACATGGGGAAGCTGGAAGGGATTGTGAAGAAATAAAAAGTATCCAAACAAAAAGGAGGAAATCTTATGAAAATCAATGTTACAAAAACCTGAGTAGATGATAAATTCGTGCATATACTCACAACCGATGGCATCGAACACCGGGAGGCTGATTGCACTACATTGTCAATTTGAAATTAAACGAACTACCGAATGAAGGCAAAAAGTGAAAATACCGTCCATAAAAATCAAGATAAGGCTATTCAAAATTCCCTAAAAGATCCCGCTGCCAAAAAGCAAGAGATTTCATTGGAAGATAACAGACCGGAAGCATTATTACAGCGAAAATTGATTTCTTCTTTATCCGAAAGCACTCAGCCCATTCAACGAAAAATTTTAATAGATGGGAGGGGTGCAACGGAAAAGGATGTCGAAACGGTTCAGCTTATAGCTTCTCGTATAAGTGGGGCTGACGTGAGTCGGATTGTGGCAATTTTCCGTAAACGGATTAGTACAGGAAATTATCGATATGCTAATTTACATGCTGCAGTTCAGGACATAATAGCAACCATGCCTGACCAGCCAACTACAGTTCCAGTCACAGCTTCCAGACAACCTCATGATCCCGGAAGAGATACAACTTCCATTAGGAGCAGGCAAGCACCTCCTCCTCGTGCTACTGCCACCAGAACAACAACCGCAGCTCATAGACCGGGCACCAGAATACCAACTGTAGCTTCGACACCGACAACACTTGCTTCCGAGCCTATACCTTTGCCTGTCGCGCCAGAACAAATAAAGTCCAAGTATTCTACAGAACTTCGGATGAGACCTGAAACAGAAACACATATCGGTTTTGAAATAGAACCTGGTGGACACTATCGTTTCCCGAGAGATGTAGCAGAAAGAGATGTTACAAAATTTGTAAATCAAACGCTGGCTGTTTTTGTATCCCTGCCTCGCCCAATGGATAGAGATCCTCATCCGGCTCCTGTTCCTGTTTTGGAAATGATAATAGATGATCCTAAGACAGAAGATGGTAAAGTAGTAGTACAGGTTGAATTCAGGACAGTTCCTTTGAGATTTGATCAGATAAATCAAGACTTGGAAACAACCATTCGAAGCGCGATAAACGGTTTCCAATATCGATCGATGCTTAGTGATCCCAAACAAACTACTGTTACCATTGGTACTGACAAGAGAAGAGGTTATTGGATTCCAACCACATTATTATTAGAATCTGCTTTATTAAGGAGGGCAATGACAAATTCATCGCCTAGAATGCCAGCGAGACCGGCGCAACATGCTACTACATCCATAGAACTAAGTGCTTTTACAAAGCTTAAGAATACCGACCAACAAAAGTTATTCCCTGGCATAGCAGACACAACGATACCAGATGGAGACCGCCAACAAACACTTGCCAGGATAGCACGGCAAATACTGATGACACAAAATATCGATGCAACGACAAGAGGACGTAATACAAAATCAACCATGGCGAAATCACCTATAGAGTCGTTATTGGCAGCAGATTCTCGTTTACGTGCACCTGATGCATCAGTATCAACAAGTGTTAAGGTCTCTGATAAAGAAGAAGATACATATAGGTTGGACGAAATGGATGATGTCATCGACCGGATACATAGAAGTAGACGTTTTCCTATTATGCAAGGACAGGGGGAAGGCAAAGACGAAATAGTTGGATACAGGGCGGTGGCGGAAAAACTTCAGCCTCCTTTACTGGATACTGTTTCGCACGAACTTCGTGTATTGGTAGAGCACAGAAGCAGTGGATCGCGTACTTTAGTCGATGCTGTAAATCAAGCATTGATGGGAAATGCAGATTTATTGAAAGAGTATGCTGATGCTGCCAAACGCATGGATAGACTGAGAAGACCAGTAACAAGGAAGGAAGCATCGGACGGCTCATCAATTGTGCCGGAAACAGAAGAAGTTCCTTCTGCAACACATTCTGCCCCAGTTGAAGCAGATCAGACTCCACCCTAACAGCCCGTCAACATTTCCGTATTTATGTTGCAAGAAGAAATTGTACAATCGGACAAAGTCTGTGCAGCTGATCTTCCATGCAGACAGGCTATACCTATTAATATAAATAATGATTCCGCTACTGACATTTCCGGACAAAGCTTCTATCAATTGATTGCATCGAGCTATTGCGTTGTATGCTTTTGTCCATAACGAACTTATTTCTCCTGAGGTTGAATCATAAGTCTTGTCAGAATTGTCCAGATTCCAAATGCGAGATAATATCGAAACGCTTCTACGTTATTTTTCCAATACGAAGGCAAAAGTCGGGATTTTTCATCGCATTTCCCTCCTATCCTGACTTGGGTAAATTACTTTTTGTCACAAAAACGGCCGTCCCAAGTTGGGAGAAGCACTTTTTGTGACAAAAGTGACCGTCCCAAGTTGGGAGGACTACTTTTGTCACAAAAATGCCTGTCCCAACTTGGGACGACTACTTTTTATTTCAAAAATGCCTGTCCCAACTTGGGACGACTACTTTTCATTTCAAAAGTGCCTGTCCCAACTTGGGACGGCCACTTTAAGCCGTCAAAGTCTTTTTCCCAAGGCGGGACGATTATTTCACCCGAAAAATTTGCCAACCCCGAATTATATTGCTTACTTCGTGAAATTCATAAAAAACAATAAACCATGGGAACATTCTTGAAATTCGACCCCTATTCTCTTCACAACCTCAACAGCGGCGAGTACGTAACCTACATCGCACGCTACCTGGCGCTTCTTCCACTGGCGGAAGAAGCGGGCGAAGAGGAAAGGCCCGGCGAGCTGAGCTTGCTGAGTGACGAGCAATTGGGCGCGCCGTCGCTGAAAATTCCGGCAGACATGGTCGCACGGATGAGAGCGTTGCTCGAAACGTTGACAGACCTGAACAAAGAAACACGTTCGAGCATCGAAACCGAACAAGCTGCCAAGGTGGAAGAAGATCGTGACAATGTAGGCACGTTTATCGTCAACCGCGTGCTTGACTCCTCTACCCTGCCCCTCGAATCGGAACAAAAAGCAGGCAAACAACTGTTCAACTCGCTGAAAGCCTATAAAGGCATCGCCAATCTCCCTGTCAGCCAGGAGACGGCCGCCATCAAGGGCATGCTGCTCGACCTCCGCAAGCCGGAATTTGCCGAAGCGGTAAGCACTTTGGGACTTACGACTTACATGAATGAACTGGAACGGCTGAACAACCTCTACGAAGAACTGGTGGCAAAACGCAGCGCCGCACGTTCGGCGAAGAACATCGGTACAGACAGCAGGACTGTCCGCCAAGAGATGAACAGCCTGTATGAAGACATGAACGACCTGGCTTTCGCCAGCAACCTGTTGCACGGCACAGACGAAACGGCTGCTTTCATCCGAGACGTCAACACCCTGATCGCCGAAACCCGCACCGCCCGCAACCAGCGCGGCAGCAAGAAGAAAGAAGAAGGAGGAGGCGACGAACGACCGGGCGAACTGTAATACCGGGTTCCTCTTCCATTTAAATATAAAAATCATAAAAAGAGGCTATAACCGGATATGATTCCCCGAACCATCCTGGTTATAGCCTCTTTTTTTAATCGGCAATCCATGAAAGACACGCAACTATCCACCGAACTCGCCTTGAGCCTGATGAACCATTCCATCTGCCGCAGGGCGGCCCTGATGCACATGCTGTTGACCGGCTATTCGCTGTTCGACTCCATCCAACTGAGAAAAAAAGCCGTAAATGTTAAACTCACCTACCAGCAAGCGGAAGAATTAGCAGACCTAATGGAACAGGTGACCGGCATAAAAACGCCTCCTTCCGCCTTGCTGCACGATGAAAACGAAATCGCCGACACCCTGCTGAAAGATTACGCGGAACTCAACGAGATGATAGATTCGCAACTGGACGAAACCATGCGCCCCATAGTCGACGCTTACTACCACCATCTCTATTATACCCGCAGACTTAACGGCCCGCAAACCACCCTCTTGCTAATCGGTTTATCCGCATTCCTCAACTACGCGCAAGGGAAGATAGACAAACAGGAATTGAAAAACGGGTTTATCTCTGTCGACCTTCGAAATATGAAGACCGAGGCAATCGATACCAGGCATGCACGGCAGATGTTGATAACGTTGGAAAATGACTTTAACGAGATTTGCATCAAGTATGCAAACCGGATCAGAAAGAAAAACGGAGAGGGGCCGTGCGGTTGCTTTTCAATCAATATTACAACGTGATTTCCGGCAGGAAATAATCACAACGGTCGTACTGCAATAAAAAATAGAGGTAAAGCCTGACGCCCTACCTCTATCATTATCATAATATATTTGGAGATTATATTATTTAGCCTGTTCCAGCTGCAATGTCTTAGTCGGCTGGTCGCAAACTTCAGTCGGACCGAAGTACTGGATAGGACCCGGATAAACATAGCTTGTTGTCAAAGCCCATTCGTCGCGGTTGGCGGCGAAAGTCTTGAAAGGAGCGCCGTCCAGTTTAACCAGGGCTTTCTGGATAACCGGTTTCATTTCGCCATGACGTCTTTCCATGTTCATCATCATGGTGACAGGGATACCGCCAGCAATCCACTTGTCGGCCGGAGCAGTCGTGTTGCGTACGGATGACATATAACCAGTCTTGCCGGAAGCGATCAGGCAAGAAGCCGTGTAACCCAAAGAATAGCAATAGTCGGCATCGTAGTTAGACGGAGCGGCGCAACGTCCTTCGTAACCGAAGAAGTGGTGCTGTGCAGCGAACTTACCAACGTATTTGCCTTCGGCCTTCCACTGAGCCAGCTTGTTGCCAACCATTTCAGACAGCAACTTTTCTGTTTCGATCAGAGAAACCTGAACGTTTCCGTGCGGGTCGCGATCCAAAGAAAGCTGACGTGCAACGCCTTCTGGCAGAGAAGCATACAGGTCAGAGTTTTCTTTTGTCAGCTTGCTGATGATATAAGCACGCTGTTCGCT
>URZO01000135.1 GCA_900552465.1 uncultured Parabacteroides sp.
ATAACACACCCCTTATCCCCTCTCGAGAGGGGAAACAGATACTCCCGACGCTATAATCACAAATACGAAACACCCTGTTAAATCATCATTTATAAAGTCATAATCCCGTAAACTGTTTGCTGAATAAGAAAACTTTACTACTTTTGTTTATCTAAAAACAGAAAACAAAAATATACAATCACTTATGGCAGATATAAAAGAGTATGTAAAGGCGGCAGAAGAGAAGATGACGTTTGCAATCGAGTATCTCGACGAGCAGTTGTCCCATATCCGTGCCGGTAAGGCAAATCCGAAGATTTTGGATTGCGTGAGAGTTATGTATTACGGTGCTCCTGTTCCTCTGACAAATGTTGCTACGGTAACGATTCCGGATGCAAGGACGATCATGATCACTCCCTGGGAGAAGAAGATCATCAAAGACATTGAAAAAGGGATCATGGATTCGGATGTCGGCATCACGCCTGAAAACAATGGCGAAGTGATTCGTTTAGGTATTCCTCCTCTGACGGAAGAACGTCGCCGCCAGCTGGCCAAGCAGTCCAAGCAGGAAGCCGAAGCAGCCAAGATCAGCGTCCGTAACGCCCGTCGCGATGCAATCGAACAGCTGAAGAAGAGCATCAAGACCGATGGTACTCCCGAAGATGTAGAAAAAGATGCAGAAGCGGAAGTGCAGAAGATCCATGACAAATATATTAAGAAAGTAGATGAACTCTACGCAGCTAAAGAAAAAGAAATAATGACCGTATAGTAATAGCATGAGAGGATTGGTTGTTAAGAATACCGGTAGCTGGTATACCGTTCGCACCGATGACGGCCGCGATGTTGAAAGTAAGATCAAGGGGAATTTCCGTCTCAAAGATATTCGAACAACCAATCCTGTCGCGGTCGGAGACCGGGTCGATATCGACATTAATCCGGAAGGGACCGCTTTCATTACCGAGATCGAGGACCGGAAGAATTACATCATCCGCCGCGCCTCCAACCTTTCCAAGCAGTCGCATATCATTGCCGCCAATGTGGATCAGGCCATGCTGATCGTGACTGTCAACTATCCGATTACCACCACTGTTTTTATCGACCGCTTTCTGGCGACCGCTGAGGCTTATCGTGTCCCTGTAAAACTGGTGTTCAACAAGATAGACCGTTACAATGCCGAGGATATGGAGTTGCTGGCTGCGTTGACCAATCTTTATACGACGATCGGTTATCCCTGCTCCAATCTCTGTGCCCGTTCGGAAGAAGGGCTGGACGCGCTGAAAGCCGACCTGCAAGGCAAGATAACCCTTCTGTCCGGCCATTCCGGCGTAGGGAAATCAACGATTATCAACAAATTAGTGCCGGGTGTCAACCTTCGTACCGGTGATATTTCCGAGTACCATAACAAGGGAATGCATACGACGACTTTCTCCGAAATGATCCCGTTGCCCGATGGAGGTTATCTGATCGACACGCCGGGTATTAAAGGCTTCGGGACGATCGAGATGGAAGGTGCTGAAATCGCCCATTACTTCCCCGAGATATTCAAGTTCTCCGCCGACTGCAAATTCAACAACTGTTCCCACCGCCACGAACCGGGTTGTGCCGTGCTGCGTGCCGTGGAAGACCATTATATCAGCGAATCGCGCTACAAGAGTTACCTGAGCATCCTGGATGATAAACAGGAAAGCAAATACAGGGAAGAATATTGATCGGCTTTATACCGCCGGCAGGCTCATGCCTGTGATCTTCCTGTACAAGTCGAGGGCGTAAACGTCCGTCATACCTGAAATATAATCGAGTACGCACTGCACTTTGCCATAGACGGTAGGTGCGTTCGTGTTGTATTGCTCCGGGATACGCTGGAGCAGGAGTTTGCTGTAGGCGTGATCCTGGTTCATGACCGCTTCCGTCAGGGTGTCGATCAGGTGGCTGAAGATGTGGTAACCGGCCAGTTCGATGTCCAACACTTCTTTGGCGCGGTATATCTTTTTATAGGCGGTGTCCGAACAGGTCTGATAGGCTTTCTTAGCCTGGTCGCAGATGTTGTCGATAAGTGGCGTGTTATAGGTCCCGTTCAGGATATCCTCTTCGTTTTCCAGGAAGATGCGGGAACATTCGTCGACCAGCAGCCCGATGATGCAGGAGCGGAGGTAGGCGATCTGTTCGTTTGTATCGTCCACCATCTTCATGACGCGGGTGATATGGTCGAGCCGCTCGCTGTCGAAGAAGTTCAGAAGCAGGTTGATGGCCTCTTCCGTTGTCAGGATATGCAGTTTGCAGGCATCCTCGATGTCCATGATCTGGTAGCAGATATCGTCGGCCGCTTCCACCAGGTAGACAAGCGGGTAACGGACGAATTTATCAGCGTCTTCCGGGTTCCGGCAAATGCCCAACTCGGCGGCGATGCGCAGATAAGCGTCTTCCTCCGACTGGAAGAAACCGAACTTGCCTTTCTTTCCGGCATAGACGGAAGAATAGGGATATTTGATGATGGAAGCAAGCGTGCTGTATGTAAGGGCGAAACCACCCTTGCGGCGTCCGATGAACTGGTGGGTGAGCAGGCGCATGGCGTTGGCGTTGCCTTCGAAGTGGAGGAAGTCGTCGTAACGCCCGCCCTCTTCAAGTATCTGTTCCTTTAATTTCCGTCCGTTTCCCTCGGAGAAGTAAGCCGAGATCGCCCGTTCGCCGGAGTGTCCGAACGGCGGATTACCCATGTCGTGCGCCAGGCAGGCGGCGGAAACGATGGAGCCTATTTCCGGGAAGTTGACACTCCCGTCGGGGTATTTCTGCATCAGCCCTTTGGCTACATTGTTGCCTAAAGAACGTCCTACGCAAGACACCTCGAGACTATGCGTCAGGCGGTTGTGCACGAAGATACTGCCCGGTAGCGGGAAGACCTGCGTCTTGTTCTGCAAGCGGCGGAAAGGGGAGGAGAAGATCAGGCGGTCGTAATCCCGCTGAAAGTCGGTACGTTCGTGTTTGCGTTCGTGATATTCCTCCATGCCGAAGCGTTTGCCGGAGAGTAATTGGTTCCAGTTCATCTTGTTTTGTTGCTTAATAGATTAATTCCCCTTTTCCCTGGCGGATGATTTCGAAGTCGTCGGTCGTGCAGTCCACAACGGTCGAGGCTTCTGTCCCCCCGTAACCGCCGTCGATCACGACATCCACCTGGTTTTCGTATTTCTCTTCGATCAGTTCCGGGTCGGTACTGTATTCGATGATGTCGTCTTCGTCGTGCACGGACATGGTCAGGATCGGATTTCCCAATTCTCCCACTAACGTGCGGATGATGTTGTTGTCCGGCACACGGATTCCGACTTCTTTCCTGTTCTTGTAAATCTTCGGCAGCTCGCTACTGGTAGGCAGGATGAAGGTGAAAGCGCCCGGCAGGTTTTTCTTCATCAGCTTGAACGCGGCATTGCTCACCTTGGCATATTCGCTGAGGTTGGACAGGTCGTAACAGATAATGGAGAGGTTGCTTTTCTGCGGATTGACGCCTTTCATCTGGCAGATCTTTTCGACTGCACGCACATTCAGCGCATCGCAACCGATGGCGTAGACCGTATCGGTCGGATAAATCACAAGACCGCCGTCGCGCAGGATGCCGACTACCTTGTCTATTTCCCTGAGGTTGGGGTTTTCGGGATATATTTTTACAAGCATGGCTTTATAATTGAAAATTGAAAGTTGAAAATTGAAAATGAAAGATAGAGCAAGGCTGATTTTCCATTTTCAATTCATTTACGGTTTACCCGTAAATAATGTGTCCGTTTTCGTCGGTATATTCTTCTAAACCTTTGCTGTATTGGTTCATGGCGCGAAGGCTCATGCCCATGCTCGAGAAGCCACCGTCGTGGTAGAGGTTCTGCATCGTTACCTTGCGGGTGAGGTCGGAGAACATCATGACGCAATAGTCAGCACATTCGTCGGCCGTGGCATTACCTAACGGACTCATCTTTTCGGCGAAGTCCAGCAGGTGATCCATGCCCTTCACACCGCTACCGGCTGTTGTCAGCGTCGGAGACTGTGAGATGGTGTTGATACGTACGTTCTTTTCACGGCCGTAGATATAACCGAAACTGCGGGCGATAGATTCTAACAGGCTTTTTGCATCCGCCATGTCGTTGTATCCGAAGAAGGTACGCTGTGCGGCTACATAAGAGAGGGCGATCACCGAACCATATTCGGCAATGGCATCCTGCTTCTTGGCTACCTGCAACATCTTGTGGAAAGAGAGGGCGGAGATATCCAGCGTCTTTTCCAACATTCCGTAGTCCAGGTCGTCGTACGTCCGTTTCTTGCGCACGTTCGGGCTCATACCGATGGAATGTAAGACGAAATCTACTTTACCTCCTAATATTTCTACTGATTTAGAGAATACAGTTTCCAGATCTTCTACGCTCGTAGCATCTGCCGGAATAACTTCGGCGTGCAACTTTTCAGCCAAGGCGTCCACCTGTCCCATACGGACAGCGATAGGCGTGTTACTCAGCGTGATTGTCGCTCCTTCTTCTACGGCTCTTTCAGCCACCTTCCAGGCGATGGACATGTCATTCAGTGCTCCGAATATGATGCCTCGCTTGCCTTTCAATAAATTATGACTCATACCTTATATTTATATATTACGGCACAAAAGTACGCAAAATGTGCAAGATACCCAAAGGTTTGCCTTATTTCGACGGCTTGAGAAAGCGCGTTTCCAAATAATTCTTTATATTTGTCTACTCGTACAGTCGTCTCTAATACAACATTATCCATATATTAAATAATTATTTAGACCATGAAAAGACGTGATTTTATCGGGAAAAGTGCTTCCCTCTTTGCTTCCTGTTGTTTGTTACAGAAGTTGCCGTTGTCGGCGATGCCGGTTGTGAATGAATCAATGAAGAAAAACCGTAACCGGGTCGGCATACAGCTGTACAGTGTCAAAGACGACCTTGCCAAAGACTTTACCGGCAGCCTGCAGAAACTGTCGGATATCGGCTTCTCCTCTGTCGAAACATACGGTTTTGACGGCAATCTGTTCTTGGGGAAAAGGCTGAAAGAAGTCTCTTCTATCCTGGACGGGATGGGAATGACGCTGTCCGGAACCCATACCGGCTCGGCGGTTCTTCCGGCTGATACGAAAGCCAAGGAATGGGACTTCTGGAAGAAATGTTGTGACGAAGTAAAGGCTGCGGGAGGAAAACGTGCCATCCAGTCCTGGTTGCCGGAGCCGAAAACAACGGATGATCTGAAGCGACTGGCCGATCATTACAACCGGGTAGGGGAAGTCTGCAAGAAGTCGGGCATCAAGTTCGGACATCATAACCATTCCGCCGAGATGAAGACGGTCGAGGGAAATGTTATCTTCGATTACCTGATCCAGAACACCGACCCTTCCCTTGTCTTTTTCCAGTTCGACCTCGGACATGCTTTGGAGGCTGGCGCTGATTGTGTCGCATATCTGAAGAAATATCCGGGCCGTTTTACCTGCTGGCACGCGACTGACCATAAGATAAACTCCGGTAGCCGTGAATTGGGAAAGGGTGATGTCGATTTCGACGCTTTGTTTGCGCTGGCAAAGCAATCGGGCCTCGAAGAACTGGTGGTTGAACAAGAGTCCGGTGACGATCGCTTTGCCTGCTGTAAAGTCGACTTTGATTTCCTTCGTAAATATCCCTGGGCGGAAATCAAATAACTATTCTCTGTAATACACCCTCTTTACACGGGGCGATATCGAGGTCAGTATCTCATACGGTATGGTCTTCAGCTTGTCAGACAGTTCGCTGACCGGAAGCTCCTCGCCGAAAATGATAACGGTGTCGCCTTCGTTCGCATCGATGTCGGTGACATCTATCATGCAGGCATCCATACAGATATTGCCGATGATCGGGCAACGCTGTCCGTTGATCGAAACCTCTCCGCCACCGTTACTGAAATGACGGTCCAGTCCGTCGGCATATCCGATCGGGATGATGGCTATGCGGGAGTCGCGTTTCACGTAACTCATCCGGCTGTAGCCGATCGAGTCGCCTGCCGGAACGTTCTGTATCTGCAGGATGGTTGTTTTCAGCGTGCTGACATTGCGCAATCCTTTCTGACCGGACGCACTGACGCCATACAGGCCGATGCCGAGGCGCACCATATCCATCTGATAATCGGTAAACCGTTCGATGCCGGCCGAGTTCAGGATATGTTTGATCACCTTGTATTCCAGACCGTCTTCCAGTGTGGCAGCCGCCTTGGTGAATGTCTCTAACTGCTTCTTTGTGAAGTCGTCGAATACGTAAGAATCACTGCCCACCAGATGGGAGAATACCGAACGGGCTACGACGCCGCTCTGTCCTTTCAGGCGTTCGCAGATCTCGGGTACGTCTTCCGGCTGGAATCCCAGACGGTGCATGCCTGTATCGATCTTGATATGAATCGGGTAGGAGGTAATACCTCTGTGTTCCGTCTCCTTTATCATCGCATCTAACAGGCGGAAACTATATACTTCCGGTTCGAGTTGGTTTTCAAACAGGACGTTGAAACTGCTGAATTCCGGATTCATCACGATAAGTGGAATAGAAATACCTTCCTTGCGCAGCTCCGCCCCTTCGTCGGCTACGGCAACGGCCAGGTAGTCGCAGCGATGCTCCTGCAGCGTCTTGGCCAGTTCGTAGGAACCGGCTCCATATCCGAAGGCTTTTACCATGCAGACCATTTTTGTCTCCGGTTTCAGTCTGGAACGGTAGTAGTTGAAATTATGGACGACGGCGTCCAGATTAACTTCCAGAATTGTTTCGTGCACCTTCTTTTCCAATAGCTCGGAGATGCGTTCGAAATGGAACTGGCGGGAACCCTTTATCAGGATCAGTTCGTCTTTGAACTTCTTGAATGACGCGGATTTGATAAATTCGTCTGTCGAGAGATAGAATTCCTTTTCGATATCGAAAACGCCTCCATATTCTTTCAGATCGCGTCCGATGCCGATGATACGGTCTATTTTTTTCTGGCGTACCAGGTCTGCGACTCTCTTATAAAGGGATTTAGGCAATGTGCCTGATTGCAGGATATCCGAGAGGATCAGCGTGCATTTCAGGTCTTTGCCAACGCGACGGCTCTGCTGGAAATCGAGTGCGATATCCAAAGAGTTGATGTCTGAGTTGTATGTGTCGTTTATGAGCAGGCAGTTGTTGATGCCCTGTTTTACATCCAGTCGCATGGCAACCGGCTCCAGCTGTTTGAACTTTTCGGCGTCGTTTACGCTGGTGGGCTTCAGATACAGCATCACGGCCATGCAATGAATGACATTTTCGATGGAAGCGTCGTCCGTAAACGGGATGGTATACGTTCGGTCAAAGCCTAAAAGCGTGCAGCGGATAACAGTTTCCGACTCTTTCTTCTTGATCGATTCGATGTACAAAGGAGCTTCCGAGTCTTTCCGGCTCCAGGTGATTGCCTTATGGGACAGGCAGGCCGATTCGATACAGTTAGAGATAAAGGCATCGTCCCCATCATATATAATAGCTTCGCAATCGTTGAACAGCATGAGTTTCTCCAGACATTTCTGCGTGGAAGAAATGAAGTTCTCCTGATGGGCTTCCCCTATATTCGTGATCACGCCGACAGTCGGTGCAATGATCGGTTGCAGGCGTTCCATCTCGTCCGGTTGCGAGATACCTGCCTCGAAAATACCTAACGTGTTTCTATCGCTCATCTGCCATATGGACAGCGGCACACCTAACTGTGAATTATAGCTGCGAGGCGAACGGACAATGTTGAACTCATTGTGCAGCAGTTGATAAAGGAATTCCTTTACAATCGTCTTGCCGTTGCTGCCTGTAATACCGATCACCGGGATGTTGAAACGTTTCCGGTGGTGGGCCGCCAGCTTCTGAAGGGCTTTCATCGTGTCTTTTACAACAAGAAAGTTTGCTTCGGGCATCGACTCGAATTCCGGTAATACCTCGCTGACTACAAAGTTGCGTACGCGCAGCTTGTATAATCCTTGTATATAATTGTGCCCGTCGTTGCTTTTTGTCTGGAGGGCAAAGAAAAGACTTTGTTCCGGAAATGAAAGGCGACGGCTATCGGTAAGCAAGATGCTGATACGGTCGTCATGTATTTTCCTGGCGTCAGCTCCGATGATTCCGGCGATTTCTTTTATTGAGTATTCCATTCTTCTATCTCTATAATTAGGTTTAGAACTTCTTTTTAATCATTTCGATTTCATTTGTCATATCAAAGTAAGGGAATTTCTCGTTAAGTCGTTCCATCTTTAACAAAGTTTGCGAGATGAAGTGTTTATAGGCCTCACTTTCCGGTTGGAAAGGCTTATGGTTAATGGCCTTTTGTATATCCTTCCATTCTTTAAGAATTGCCTGCGCTTCGCGGGAAAGCATCGTTTCCGTGAACCGTTCCCAGATGTATTCGATCGCTTGCAGAGAGGGATGCAACATATCGTCCGCATAGAAACGGTAATCCCGCAGTTCGTCCATCATGATCTCATAGGCAGGAAAGTAGGCCGTCTGTCCCGGGAATTCCTTTTGCAGTTGTTCAACGGCCAACAACAAGGTCGCCTTGCTCAGTTGGTTTCCGTGCGCCCCGTCTTTCCAGTGGCGGATCGGGCTGACGGTGAACAGTATTTTCAGCTCCGGATTTTGTTCCCATAATGAGAGAAGCAGGCTTTTCCATTCCGTCGTAATCTCGTCGACCGACAACATTTGGCGATCGAACATCTTCTCCGGCAATTTGTGGCAGTTGGAAACGATCTTTCCTGTACTTCTCAACCTGTATACCCAAGCCGTGCCGAGCGTGATGATCATCCGCCGGGCTTTCCTGATTATTTCGGTTGAACTGAACAGTCTTCCGTTGATGTTTTCCAGGCATTCTGTTTCCGACGGAGAAGAAAAGCGGCTGTGGTGGCAGAAGCTATGGTAAACTCCTTCGTGCCGGAAAAGATCATCGCCTGTAAAACGTTCCGGACGTAGCAGCATACGAATCGCACTGGCTATGGAGGAGGGGTTGTAGAGCGTACCGAACGGATTCAGGTCTGTCTTGAATTTGCCTTCCTCCAACTTCTTCCCGATATTCTCGGCAAAACAGGAACCCAGCAAAACGGTTTGCTCTGTATAGGAAAATGCAAACGGAGCTTTCGGAATAGATATGCGGGTATAAAGTTCCATAAGATGATTTATTTTAGGGCTTATTTCTAATTAGGGCTTATTTCTAAAAAACTGAGCTATCCCATTCCCGCGCTCCGACGCGGGATCGCAAAATAGCCTGCCATGTCCCGAATCATAAATGATGATTTACCGGTGTATTTCGTATTTGTGACATAGCGTCGGGAGTATCTGTTTCCCCTCTTGAGAGGGGATAAGGGGT
>URZO01000136.1 GCA_900552465.1 uncultured Parabacteroides sp.
ATGCAAAAAAAATCTTGTTTATAGCTCAAGAAATAACACCCTACCTTCCCGAATCCGAGATTGCAACGATATGCAGAAACCTGCCGCAAGGCATACAGGAGCGCGGTCGTGAAATCAGGACTTTCATGCCTAAATTCGGCAGCATCAACGAGCGCCGTAACCAATTGCACGAAGTGATTCGTCTTTCGGGTATGAATCTTATCATTGATGATACCGACCACCCGTTGATTATAAAGGTAGCGTCCATTCAGGCAGCCCGCATGCAGGTATACTTCATTGACAATGAAGATTTCTTCCAAAGAAAACATACTATAAGCGATGATGATGGAAACGAATACGAGGATAACGACGACCGTTCGATCTTCTATGTTCGTGGTGTATTGGAAACAGTGAAAAAACTCCGTTGGATACCCGACGTGATTCACTGTCATGGATGGATGTCAGCGCTAACAGCCCTGTACATCAAGCGTATGTATGCCGACGACCCTTGCCTCAAAAATGCAAAGATTGTCTACTCTATTTATAACGATGACTTCAAGACACCGTTCAGAAAGGAATTTGCAAGTAAACTGAAGATGGATGGAGCCAAAGACAGCGACCTGAAAGGTATCAAGGCCGATACCAGCTTCACCGGACTGACCAAACTTGCCATTGATTTCGCTGACGGTGTGATACAAGGTAGTGAAACAATCAACCAGGATGTGTTAGACTATATTGCCACCAAAAAGAACACGCCGTTCCTGCCCTACCAGTCTCCGGATGTTTACATGGATAAATTCAATGAATTTTACGATGTCGTATTAGGCACAAAATAAATTTAGAGGGAAATGAAAATCAAGCTTTTTATACTTGGCCTGAGTCTCGGGATTTCTATCCTGAGCGGGTGTAATGATGAGTTGACGCAGGTAGGAACCGGTATTCAACCGGAGAATGACAGACCGCTGGTATATGCGGATACATTCTACATGAAAGCGAAAACAATGCTTACGGATTCAGTTTATGCACGAACAATTTACGGTTCGCTAGGGGAAATATATGATCCTCTGTACGGTAATCTGAAATCCGATTTTATGTGCCAGTTCTACTGTCCGGAAGATTTCCGGTTCAAAGAGACTCCATATAATGGTAAAATAGATTCTGTTGAGTTTACAATATATTACAACAGAAGTTGGACAGGTGATTCTCTTACGCCAATGCGTGCGCAACTATACGAAGTCACTACGCCGTTAACAAGAGATTTTTATACAAATATCAATCCGGAAAAGTATTGTAATATGCAGAAATCACTGGGTATGCAGACTTATACGGCACGTGATTTGTCGGTTTCCGATTCTCTTTGGAATGCGACAACGACAAGCAATAGCCAGACTGTATATTCATACGATCCGCGCCTCACAATCCGTATGCCTCAAGAAATCGGACAACGTTTTTATGAAGCAACGATAAACACTCCGGAAGTATTTAAAAATCAGAACACGTTCAATGAATTCTTTCCGGGTATTTATGTTACGAATACATACGGGACAGGAAATATCCTGAATATTGACGGTACCCAAATGAACATATTCTATAAATATGTAACGAAAGGTTCTGCCGGTCAGGATTCAATCGTACAAACAGCAGAAGTATTCAGTGCCACATCCGAGATTATCCAGTTGAACCGCTTCAAGAATACAGACATGAGTCATCTTCTGGAGCCGAACGACAGCATTGCTTATTTGAAGAGCCCGGCAGGCGTATATACCCAATTGACTATTCCGGCACAGGATATCGCTCCGATCATTAAGGGCCGTATCGTCAGCAACTTCTCCCTTTCTTTGAAAGCGCTTCCGCAAGAAGATTGGAAATATGCATTTGCTGCTCCGACAAATATTCTGATACTGCCAAAAGATTCTACTGATGCATTCTTTAAAAGCAATAGTGTTGAGAATAATATAACATCTTATTTGGGTACATATAATACATCCACCCGAACTTATACATTCGGTAATATCGCCAGACTGCTCAAAACTCATATCGAGAACTCTCCGGATGAAGATCTGGTCATTAATGTTCTTCCGGTAGAACGCAGGATAGGAAAGACTACAAACTATTACGGACAAACAAGCGATTATACCGTTGCTATAGAAAACTACTTGAAACCATCCGGCGTAAAGCTGCGTATCGACAAAGATGCAATGGAAGTGCGTGTTGTAACAATCGAATACAGATAAGTCAATTCTTCTATTACAGATATAAAAAACCGGGGCTTCCAAAAGGAAGTCCCGGTTTTTACTTTTATCACTCTTACCTCTATTCTGCAGAAGCAGCTTTCTTCGCCACTTTCTTCTTGTATTTATCAAGTTCTTTCTGCAACTCTTCTATCTCTTCTCCTTGGTTCTTGATCGTCGTCAGCAGAGAGTTCAACTCTTCGTTCTCTATTGTTTCCGGGAACTCGGCGTTTACACGAACGATAAAGTCCGACAACACGTTCATATAGTTATTGAAGGCGTCATACGGATTATCGTACGGACTGAATCCTGCCCCTATATGCTTTGTACTCATATAATAGAAATGGTCACTGCTCTGCAGATAATACCAATCCTGACGGATACGGCGTGTCTGCGACAAGCGCACACGTTCACCGATCTCATTCAGCTTACGGAATGCTTCCTGCTGCAAAACATTACCCAACCAGGAACTGCAGTCTCTTTCTTCATCCACCCACGACATTGGATAAGGAACAGAAATACAATCAACCGGCTTCATCAAAGCTAACACTTCCGACGGGGTAGAGAAACCGATTCCCTTTTCTGCCGCAAAGCGAGGCAATGCCTTGAAGAACTCGAAGATGCCTGTTTCGGCCGGATGCAGAGATCCCAACACCTCATAATTCATAAACAGGTTGATGATCTGTTCGGAATCCGGTGTTTCGGCAATCCATGACATATATTTATCGGCAGTCAGCGGATATTCATTCCAACTATAATTACTGAAACGGTCGGACAAGTCTTCACTGAAACGGTCGTTCTTCAACAGCAACTTCAATTTCGGTTCCGTGCAGGAAGAATATACATAGTTCGGGCTCTTCCATCCCAGGATATGCTTGGCACCTTCGGTCAGCATTCCTTTATAGCCCATGCTGTAGACCAACTCCGAAATTTCGTCGGAATAGATCAGTTCCGTATTGCGGAACACCTTCGGCTTAACCCCGAACAAACTCTTGATCTTATCTTCCTGTTTCTGCACCTGATGTTTAAATTCAGCCGGGTCGCCTAAAGAAGACAGAGAGTGAGCGTATGTTTCCGACAGGAATTCCACATTACCGGTCGCAGCCAGCTCCTTAAAGCTGTCGATGACTTCCGGCGTATAGATTTCCATCTGTTCCAATGCCATTCCCGAAATAGAGAAAGCCACTTTAAACTTGCCGCCACTTGTCTTAATCATTTCCAGGATAGCCTTATTAGCCGGCAAATAACAGCGTTCGGCTATACGGCGGATAATTTCCTCATTCTGGAAATCATCATAATAATAGTGATCGTTGCCGATGTCGAAGAAACGGTATCTTTTAAGACGGAACGGCTGATGTATCTGAAAATAAAAGCAGATCGTTTTCATAATATCTTGTTTTTTTATTTTTGTCTTGTCGTTACTTATTCAATACTTGATCATAAATACGACGAACTTTTTGTCCGGCATATTCCCATTTAATGTTATCCACCTCTTTCTTTCCTTCCTCTTGCAGGAACTTATGCATGGCCGGATAAGTAATAATGGCATACATGGCATCTGCCAATGCCTCAATATCCCAATAATCCACCTTTACTGCATAATCAAGAATCTCGGCACAACCGGATTGCTTGGAAATAATAGAAGGCACGCCACACTGCATCGCTTCGAGCGGAGAGATACCAAACGGTTCGGAAACAGAAGGCATCACATACACATCACTGGCTTTCAAGACCTCATATACCTGTTTACCTTTCATAAAACCGGTAAAATGGAAACGGTCCGAAATATTACGTGTCGCAGCCAGATTAATCATCTGGTCCATCATGTCACCGCTACCAGCCATCACGAAGCGGGCATGCGGAGCTTTCGCCAACACCTTAGCCGCTGCTTCCACAAAATATTCAGGCCCTTTCTGCATCGTGATACGCCCGAGGAAAGTGATCACTTTATCTTTCACTCCCTTTTTATCCTGAATAGACAGGATCTCCTGACTCAGCGGTTCAACGGCGTTATGCACAGTCGTCACCTTCGCCGGGTCCTGGTGATATTTCTCGATCACCGTCTGGCGAGTCAGGTTACTTACCGTAATAATATGGTCCGCATTATCCATACCGTTCTTTTCGATGGCATACACATCCGGATTCACATTTCCGCGGCTGCGGTCATAATCGGTAGCATGCACATGGATCACGAGAGGCTTGCCACTCACATTCTTGGCATGAATACCGGCCGGATAAGTCAGCCAGTCGTGTGCATGGATAATGTCATACTGTTCCGTACGGGCCACTACACCGGCGACGATCGAATAGTTATTGATCTCTTCCAGCAAGTTATCAGGATAACGTCCGGAAAATTCCATACACCCCAGGTCATTCACATGACGATAGCTGAAGTCAGCATAAATATGATCGCGAAGATCATAATATTTCTGCGGATCCATGTATTTCGACAACCGTTCTCTGACATAATCCATCTGGACATCACGCCATACGATCGGGACATTACACATCCCTATTATTTTCAGGAAACTCTGGTCTTCATCGCCCCAGGGCTTCGGTATACAAAAAGTTATATCCATATCCGGCTGCATAGCCATTCCACGCGTAAGACCAAAACTGGCCGTACCCAGACCTCCCAGGATATGAGGAGGGAATTCCCATCCAAACATTAATGCTTTCATATGGTACTGTTTTATTCGGCATTATACTTCTTCAACAAATCCACTACCCGGAGGATAGCAGCCACATTCATTGCAAACGAGATAGCTCCCCGACCCGTAAACGGCGGGTTACCATCAAACAATTCAGGAATTGTTCCGATACAATGCAATGACATTTCCTCCTCCATGCTTATCAGCATACGTTCGGCGAAAGGCACCCCGCCTTTTCCGAACACACGGAGATAAGCCTCCAGATAAGCTCCCAGCAACCACGGCCACGCCGTACCTTGATGATAAGCCAAATCCCGCTCATACTGCGGTCCGACATAATATGGTTTATATCCTTCGCTTTTCGGACTCAGAGAGCGCAACCCCTTCGGTGTCAACAACTCCTTTGTCACAATATCCACAACCGCACGTTTCTGCATTCTCGTCAACGGAGAATAGGTCAATGCGACAGCAAAAATCATATTCGGACGGACACTCCAGTCTACAGTCGAACCACTAACCGAATCGAACAGGTAGTTATACCCGTTAATAAATGTTTCGGGGAATGACTTGTCCATAGCCTTAATGATCTTGTCATACTTCTCGACCGGTGCACCACCCATCAGTTCCGTATAGAAACAAAGAGCATTATACCAAAGAGAGTTGAATTCTACAATATAACCGGAACGAGAGACCACAGGTTTTCCATTAATGGTAGAGTTCATCCAGGTTATCGCTTTATCACGGCCATTTGCAAAAAGTAAACCGTTATCCATCAACTTCATATCCGGATGTTTCTGGCCTGATATATATTCCAGTACTTCACGTACAAAATCGGCATATAACTCACGGGCTTTTTCAATGCCGACAGCTTTCGCATACTGTTGGACAGCCCAGACGGCCCACAGGGTGACATCCGGATGTTCCAATTCCCGAATCACCGGGTCAGGCTTATTCTGCGACATAAAGGCACGCACTGCCGGTATAGCCGTGCACATGATCTTCTCAAAGCGGGCAGGATCATCGATAGACAAAGTACAACCCGGCAAAGCAACGAACAAATCTCTCGCACGGACTTTAAACCAGGGGTAACCCGCCAGCAAATAAGCATCATCCTCTTTCGGACGGAAGTAGAACTGCTGTGCCGAATTTTTCAGGCAGTTGAAAAAGCTGGTACGCGGTGTACGGGCATTCACCTCATTTTCATACAGGCTTTTCAGACGCGTCGTAGTAACGGCGCTGTCACCGGCACTGAAGAAAATAGATTCCCCTTTCTTGATCGGAACCTCGAAGTAACCGGGTACATATAAGTCTTCCTGATACGGATATCCCCGCTCCTGTTCTTTCGGATATTCTATTCCAAAATACCAGTTCGGTTCATACACAAATTTCACTTTTTTGTTGAATTGCATATAAACTTCCGGATACCCCGGATACATACAAGTCTTGATACCGTTTGTCACCTCTTCAAAACTCTGATTCACATTCCCGTTTGCCTGTGTCAGGGCTTTCACGCTACGGAAAGCCAGGAACGGACGGAAGCGCAGGGTTGTTGCCGAATGGGCATCTTCCAAAGTATATTTGATCATGATACGATTTTCATAAAGGGAAAAGACCTTTTCCTTCGAGAAAATGACGCCACCTACGCGATAAACGGTACGGGGCACTGTCTCCGAACTATACTCACGAATATATTTATGTCCTTTCGGGCTAAAGTTATTGCCCTGGTACTTATGCAATCCAAGGTTAAATTCCGCGCCATGCTGAATGACCGTTTCATCCATAGACGACAGCAACACATGATTGTCGTCATCTATTGCGGGAACGGGCATTACCAGCAGTCCGTGGTATTTCCTCGTATTACAATCAACGACAGTCGTGCAGTGATAAGCACCCTTCCGGTTTGTCCGGAGGACTTCACGGGTCAAAGATTCCTCCAAATTTATCATGACTGTCTTGTCAAATTTAAGATAACTCATATTTTTATATTTGGTTTTAAGTTTATGCTTTAACGTAATAACAAATAAATCGGTTTTATATCCTGACCAAAAGTATCACTTAAAAAATAAAAAAACAAATTTGCTTTCATATTTATTTAGAAATTACACTTTTTACTATTTCAGAACAGTTTGATAAATAATTTGTTACGTTTTAAGGCTCATCAGTATATGTGTTGTCAAACACATGCCCGGTTGTTAAAAACTGCCAAATCCATCAATTCAGGAAAGCCCGAAATTCAAGACATTTTTATTTACCGATTATTCCGTACCTTTGTTATATGAATAAGATAACACCAAGGAATATGAAACAAAATATCGAAAATCCCTTCTTCGGGACTTACCAGACACCGTTCGGGACTCCCCCGTTCGATCAGATTAAAACCATACATTACGAACCGGCTTTCGACGAAGGCATCCGGCTGCTGGACGAAGAAGCCCGGGCAATAGCCGACAATCCGGAGCCGCCGACTTTCGAAAACACGATTGTCGCTTTGGAGCGTAGCGGCAAACTGTTAGACAAGGTCAGTTCCGCATTTTTCAATGTATTGAATGCCGAGGCAGACGACAAAATGATGGAAATTTCACAACGGGTATCACCTAAACTGTCTGATAGCTCCAACAACATTTATCTGAACGACAAGCTCTTTACACGGGTAAAAAGTATCTACGAACAGAAGGAGAAGTTGCATCTGTCGACGGAAGACGCCCGCCTGCTGGAAGAAACATTCGAAGCCTTTTCCGTACGCGGCGCCGCCCTCAACCCGGAGGATAAGGAGAAATACCGCAAGCTCAGTTCGGAATTGAGCCTGCTCTCCCTGACATTCGACCAAAACGCGCTAAAAGATAAAAACCGTTACGAACTGCTCCTGACAAAAGAAGAAGAGCTGGAAGGTCTTCCCGAAAGCATACGGGAAGCAGCTGCGCTCCGGGCCAAAGAAAAAGGGAAAACCGGATGGCTGTTCAACCTCTCGGCTCCCAGCTATATCCCATTCATGCGCTACTCCGCCCTACGTGAATTGCGGGAAAAGATGTACCGGGAATATATGAGTGTCGGCAATAAAGGGGACGAATATGATAACAAAGAGATTATCCGGAAAATCGTCAACATCCGGTTGGACATTGCCCGTCTGATGGGCTACACGAATTATGCCGACTACAAACTGAAACACACGATGGCTAAAACGCCGGCACGTGTCTACAAGCTGCTTAACGAACTGCTGGAAGCCTACAAACCGGTTGCCGTCAATGAATATAATGCTGTACAGGGATTTGCCCTAGGGACGGAAAAAGAAAACATAAACGTCATGCCCTGGGACTGGAGCTATTATTCCGAAAAGCTGAAAGACATCCGCTTCAACGTGAACGACGAAATGACGCGCCCCTATTTCGAACTGGCCAACGTAAAGAAAGGCGTGTTCGGGTTAGCCACCCAATTGTACGGCATCACATTTAAGGAAAACAAAGCGATTCCGGTCTATCATCCGGAGGTAGATGCCTACGAAGTGTACGATGCAGACGGTAAATTCCTTTCCATATTATATACGGACTTCCATCCGCGCGACGGTAAACAATCAGGAGCCTGGATGAACAGCATAAAAGAACAATATCGCGAAAGAGACGGAAACGACAGCCGTCCGCAAATCATTATCGTGATGAACTTCACCCGTCCGACGGAAACGAAGCCCTCTTTATTGACTTTCGACGAGGTCAACACACTGCTGCACGAGTTCGGACACGCCCTGCACGGCATGTTTGCAAAAGGTTCCTACGCAAGCCTTTCCGGAACGAATGTCTATCGCGACTTTGTGGAGCTACCTTCCCAACTGATGGAAAACTGGCTGACGGAGAAAGAATTTCTCGACCAGATCGCCGTCCATTACCAGACCGGAGAAAAGATTCCGCAGGAATTAGTTCAAAAACTGATCGATGCCGCCAACTTCAATGCCGGATACGCTTGTTGCCGCCAATTGAGCTTCGGCTTCCTGGATATGGCCTGGCACACACGTACGGAGGCGTTCGAAGGCGATGTGATCGCCTTCGAGAAAGAGGCATGGAAACAGACCGTTATCGTCCCGGAAGTTCCCGGCACACTGATGAGCAGCAGCTTCGGACATATCTTTTCCGGAGGCTACTCCGCCGGATATTACGGCTACAAATGGGCGGAAGTCCTGGATGCCGACGCTTTCTCCCTGTTCAAAGAAACCGGTATCTTCAACAGGGAAACCGCCCACTCCTTCCGCGAAAACGTGTTGGAAAAAGGCGGCACGGAAGATCCGGATATCCTATATAGACGTTTCCGGGGGAAGGAACCGGGAATCGAGGCGCTACTGAGAAGGAACGGGATAAAAGCCCTATAGACCTTCATCACCTCCGATCCTCACGAGCGCGACCAGATCGAGTATATCGCGTACCGTCTCGGCATCCGGCACGGCACGGGCGATCTTTTCGCCCA
>URZO01000137.1 GCA_900552465.1 uncultured Parabacteroides sp.
CATTACGAGGATCGATATATTTTACAGCTTCTTTGAAACGACCGTAAGAGCCTTTTGCTTTTTCCAGTGCTTCGTTAGCATCCATACCCTTCTTTACCATATCCATGAATTTGCCCAGATGGATAAATTCATAACCGATTACTTCGTCGTCAGCATCAAGAGCCATACGAGTACAGTAGCCTTCAGCCATTTCCAGGTAACGAGTACCCTTTGCCAATGTTCCGTACATTGTACCTACCTGGCTACGCAAACCTTTACCCAGGTCTTCCAGACCGGCACCGATAGGCAGACCGTCTTCCGAGAAAGCAGACTGTGTACGACCGTAAACGATCTGCAGGAACAATTCGCGCATTGCAGTGTTGATAGCATCACAAACCAAGTCAGTGTTCAATGCTTCCAGCAGTGTTTTACCCGGCAGGATTTCCGAAGCCATGGCAGCAGAGTGAGTCATACCGGAACAACCGATAGTTTCTACAAGTGCTTCCTGGATAATTCCTTCTTTAACGTTCAGAGTCAGCTTACATCCACCCTGTTTCGGTGCACACCAACCGATACCGTGAGTCAAACCGGAAATGTCAGAAATCTGAGTCGCTCTAACCCACTTTCCTTCTTCAGGAATCGGAGCACACTGGTGGTCAGCTCCCTTCTTTACAACACACATGTGTTGAACTTCATGTGAATAAATCATAATCGCTAATTTATTATATTAAAGTGATAATAAAACTTTATGCTAATTTTAATGTAAGATCGCATTCAATAAGATCGCACAAAGATAAAATTTTTAATCCAGCCGTGCAACAGCCCCGGTTCGTTATTTATCGGCAGAATCAGCATTAAGCGGTATTCCGTTCAGAATAATCTGCCATGTTACGGGAGCTATCTTTTTCATCATGAACGATACTCCGCAATATGTCTCTTGTGACATACGGACAGCTTTCAACATTTTTGCACTGTCGTCCGGATTCCCTGTTACATGATAGGTTATATGGAAATCCGTATAGATCATAGGTATTCCTTCTGATGTCCCGGCTGTAACATCGATCGACAGGCTTTCAAATCGTACCCTCATCTTCCGGAAGAGAGGGGCAACATCCATTCCTGTACAACCTGCCAGAGCCACAAGCATAAGAGCTTTCGGGCGTGGCCCTTCATCGTTTCCCCCATTCTCCACAGATGTGTCAATAATAAGGGGATGACCATTTAACTCTGTCTCAAAAGTAGAGTCTTTTTTCCATTTTAAAGTGATTTGAGCAGACATAGCTTTGATATTTAGGGTTCGATAATGTTAAAATAGCTGTCCGGGGCTTCGAAAATGGCGAACAAATCTTTTAAACTTTCGAGGCGTCCTGTTACCGATAATTTTTTGGCTTGCATATTGGCCATTATGCTTTCCGGTTGCGTGAAGCTCGTGTAGATCGTTTGCTTGTCACCTTTCAGACTTACCGTCGGAGCTGCGTGGAGTATGCCGATACGGTTCGATAAGGCTCCATTTTTTAATATCAGGGTCGCCTGTTCTTTTGTATCTGTCAGGCTTACATTGATGATTATATCCTTATCAGCCGCTTTCTCTCCGTTTATTTGGATTGCCAGCATATCGAATAGCATCTCGAGGCTTAGATTCTGAGACATTCTGGCTATATTTGAGCTTGTTTTACCTTTTCCTGCAATTCCGTCTGTCAGTTCCTGCGCCCCTGTCAGGTAGAAATTGCGCCAGGGGCCGCTTTCGGCTTGATATCCTAATTGTGAATAAGTGTCCGCCAGCAGTTGGTGAGCCGCTTTATGATTCGGATTAGCGAAGACAAGGTTGTTCAGCAGGGTCGCAGTCCAGCGATATTCACCTTGGTTATAGGCTTCCTTTGCTTTTTCCATTACAGCTTCTTCTCCGCCGATAGCTTCCACATATTTTTTACCTTCTTCTGTCGGTGGCAATGGATTCAGGTTGGCGGGAACCCCGTCGAACCAACCAAAATACATTTGGTATTGGGCTTTTACGTTATGGCTCACCGTGCCGTAATATCCCCGGTTGGCAAATTCATTGGCGATAGCCCCCGGCAATTTTATCATCTCCGCGATTTCCCTCGGAGTATATCCCTGGTTGGCAAGATGGAGGGTCTGGTCGTGCAGGTAACGGTACAGATCCCGCTGTTTTTCCCAATAACCCACGATCTGCTTATTGCCCCATGTCGGCCAGTGGTGGGTAGAGAAAGATACTTCCACCTGGTCGCCGCATTTCACGATCGCCTTGTCGATATACTTGCTCCATAACTGGCCGTTACGCACTTTGGCGCCGCGCAGGGTCAATAAGTTATGCAGGTTGTGATTGATCTCTTCGGCAACGCAAAATGCTTTCATTTCCGGAAAATACATCATGATTTCCACAGGAGCCTCCGCCCCGGGTACCGACATGAAGTCGATCTCCACACCGTCAATCCGCAGCGTTTCGCCTTCTTCCGATATCTCGCGGGTGGGAGGGACTAAACCGCTGGTCCCTACAGCTGTTGTTTGTCCGAGGCCGGTACCGATATTACCCTTCTCGTTTTTAGGCAAGCTGCGTCCATACATATAAGTCGCTCTGCGTCCCATAGCAACGCCGGCCATCAGGTTCTCGCTGACGGCTTCTTCAAAGAACCCTTTTGGACCGATGATTTCGATAGAGTTCGGTTGGTTCGGAGCATTTTCCAGGATGGCGTCGATACCTGCAAAATGATCTACGTGGGGATGTGTATAAATAACCGCCTTTACGGGAAGGTCGGCAACCTGTTTTTTGAGCAGGTTATAACCGGCCAAGGCCGTTTCTTTTGATAATAATACATCAATGACGATCCAGCCGTTATCACTGCGGACGAATGTCATGTTTGCAAGGTCGAATCCCCGTATCTGGTATATTTTGCCCGGCAGTACCTCGAATAATCCGTGTATCCGGTTCAGCTGCCCTTGTCGCCAGAGGCTGGGGTTTGCAGAGGCAGGTACCTCTTGTTTCAGGAAATCCCAAACAGCAAGTCCATAAACCTCTTTCCCGTTCTCGCCGGTGATTGCCGGTTCGTCTATTGTGGCGATAAAGCCCTGGGTTGCATCTTCAAAATCTTGTTTGTTGTCAAAAGGGAGTGTTTTGAGTACTTGTTCATTTGCTTGTTTGGTAAAACGGGATGGTTCCGTGTTCTGAGCACAAACGAATAAGTGACTTGTTGCAATAAGGAACCATAGGAGTCGTGTTTTAGTTTTCATGATTTAGCGGTTATAAATAAGGGCTGAACGAAAAGTAAGAAATTTCGTTCAGCCCCGATTATGTTATTTCAGAACTTCTTTGATTTTGTCTTCCAGCTCTTGTCCGTGCAGATTTTTGGCGATGATCGTTCCGTCTTTATCTACCAGTAGTGTGTGCGGGATACTGTTTACCCCATAAAGAGCCGCACCCCCGTTTTGCCATCCTTTCAGATCGGACAGCTGTGTCCAGGTGATACCCAGGTCTTTCACGCCCTTGGCCCATGCATCGGCCTTGCTGTCTAAGGAGATACCTACAATCTCGAAGCCTTTGTTCTTGTACTGCTTGTATGCTTTAACCAGATTTGGCATTTCGGCACGGCAGGGAGGACACCAGGATGCCCAGAAGTCGATCAGGACCACTTTGCCATTGCCTACGTATTCGGAGAGTTTGTGCATTTCACCTTTTGCATCCGGCATTTCGAAGTCTGTGAACTTCTGTCCAACGGCAACCTTTTTCAATACGTTCAGGTGGTCGATCATATAGTCGATTCCCGGAACGGCTTTGAATGTAGAATCCGCTTTGGATATGATTTCATTTTGCTGATCTTCGCCGATGCTGTAACGGAAGTCATACAGGTTCTTGGCTGCAGTCTGTTTGTCCGTATGGGCCAGGATGTAGTTGACTACGGCTTCTGTTATCTTCTGGTCGATTTCATCGTATTTGGCTTCTGCCTGTTCGATCAGCTTCTCATCGCCCGATTTCATGTCGGCAATCAGTTTGTCGATACCGGAACGCAGGCCTTTGATTTTACCCTGTAATTCTTTTTGAGCATCATTTTCCGGCGTACCGCTAACCGTAGACGTAGAATCCAACGCAACTGTCAGTTTTCCGTTTTCAAGTACGAATGTTGCCGTAAACGGGGCATTTTCTCCCGGAGCGACACGTGTTGGTTCCACCGCCTCTTCAGAGAAACGGAGTGTACGGAGAGCCGGATTGTCCTGGCTACCTTTTAAAGCAAACGTTCCGTTTTGTACCAAAGCGCTGTCCAGAGGCGCAGCATCTTTTACTCCATATTCATAGAGATAAACATACTGACCGTTCAAATCGGCATTTGAAACCGAACCGGTAATTTCGTAACCCGGTTTTTCGCTACAAGCTGCGAGGAGCAGAGTGGAAGCGGCAAGGAAAAGATACTTTTTCATTTTGTATTTGTTGTGTTAAACTTATGTATACGACATTTACCTTGCAAAGATACGAAGTCTTCCGGATAATTTGTCAGCCGGAAATATTTTTCGTTCTCTTTCAAATGATATTCTTATATTTGTAGTCTAATAACCGTTATTATGAATTGTACTATGATAAAAGCAAAGTGTGTAAATCTTTTCCGTTGGGTGAAGATTCTGGTTGTATTTATTACTTTGTTTTCCTTTCGTTTGTCAGCCGGAATATCTCTGCATCAGGCGAATAACATTGACTTGTCTAATAATGCAATTCTTGAAATGTACCAGGATGAGAACGGCTATATGTGGATCGGCACTTATGACGGCTTGAATCTGTACAATGGCAAAAATACGTATGTATTCCGCTTCGAACCGAACAATAAGCATACCTTATGTAGTAACATTATTAATAAAATTGTTTATGGCGGAGAGGAGTATTTATGGATATCGACCTCGATGGGCTTGAACCGGTTTGCGTTGAAAGACCGGAGAGTGACGGAATCTTATACGGAGTATCCGGAATGCCTGAACGTTGCGGCCGATTCTATGGGTAATGCGCTGGTGGTTAAGCTAAAAGATTTTATCTCATGTTATTCTCCGAAAACAGGTTCTTTTCAGGATATACATGTACAAGGAATAAATGAAGACATTGTTAAAGTCTTGTTTGCAACCGGGGAAAAGCAGTTTTTTATCCTTACCGGAGAAGGTCGTTTAATGGATATCCGTCCTGATTTCGATTCATCCTCCTTTATGTTAGATATAAAAGACGATATTATTCATGATAAGCGAGTGGATCGTGCCTATTATGTAGATGATATTCTTTATTTTGTGGATGTGGAAAACCGTCTTTTTTCCTATGATATAAAAGAGCGGAAGAAAGAATGTTTGGCTGATCTCACCGGGTGGATGGATAAATATGGTAAACTGTCCCGCATTGCTTCGTTTCATTCCGATGTATACCTGGTTTTCAGGAATGGCCTTTTGTTGAATATCGATAAGCCGGAGGAGGCTTTGACCTTTGATGTGGGGTTGTTCTGTGTTTTGCCGGACCGCAAGCAGGATATTCTTTGGGTCGGAACGGACGGACAGGGAGTTCGGATGTATTATGACAAATATAACCGTTTTTCGGGGATAAAGCTGGAGAATCTGCCTATTGTCGTGCGTAATCCGGTCCGTTCTATCTATACTGAAGACGAGAATACGATATGGTTCGGAACAAAAGGAAACGGGTTTGTCCGCGTGGAAGATTATGAATCGTATGGTAAAGGGAAAATTCCGGCTGGCAAGATTACTCATTTTACGACGGCAGACGGTTTGGCTAATGACCGTGTTTATTGTTTCCGCAAAAGTAATTATTATCCGTGGGTCTGGATCGGAACGGAAGGTCCCGGATTATCCTATTATTCTTTATTGGACAAGAAAGTCCATACCTTAGCCGGTAATGCCGATACGAAGATCCGGTATGTTCATGCAATCCGGGAAGTGAACGATTCGACGCTCTGGCTCGCTACGACAGGAAACGGTGTGTTAGAAGTGAAAATCGGCAAGGGTGAGAACGGGATCGCCATTAAATATGTAGAGTCGTTTGTCCTGGAAAAGGATGGAAAGATTTGTAATGAATTTCATTCCATGAATTACGATGATGAAACTTCCATGCTTTACTTGGGGAGTCGTGGCGGGTATGGGCTGGTTCGCTTCAATCTGATTAGCAAACAGTATGAGTTTATCCCGATGAATAATGCCGTTAACCGGGCTGTCGGCGATGTGCTTTGTATGTGTTATAGCCAGGATTCGACTTTCTATCTTGGGGCCAGTTCGGGTATGACCCAAATGAAGCTGTACACCGACAGTCCTGCAGAGGTACATCAATATAGCAAGGACGACGGTATGAAAAACGATATGGTCCATGGTGTCCTTGAAGATCCGGACGGTTGTATCTGGCTAAGTACGAATAAGGGATTGACCAAATATAACCCTCATAACCGATTCTTCCATAACTATGGAAGTCCTGATTTACAGGTAACGGAATTTTCGGATGACGCCTATTGGGAATGTCCTTATACCGGGAAGTTGTTTTTTGGCGGAATCGACGGGGTGGTATGGGTGGATCCGCAGAACGACCGGCAGGAAAACTATAAACCGGATCTGCATTTCTTTGAACTTAAGATGGGAGACGAAACGCGCAGCTTGGATGATTATACAGACCGGAAAACCGGTTATGTGACGATTCCTCCCAGTATTTCCACCTTCTCGATATCTTTTGTGGCAACAGACTATATACACGGGGAAAATTATGAATATTCGTACCTGCTGGAAAACTACAACACATCGTGGACCGAACTGCAGAAAGATAACCAGGTCACTTTCACGAAATTGCCTTATGGCAACTATGTTTTGAAAGTCCGTTATAAAAATGATGTGTTCGATTCGGATGCAAAAGAATATTTTTTGCATATCCGGGTATTACCGCCCTGGTATCTCAGTCCTTGGGCCTTATTTATTTATTGTTTGCTGTTTGTTGCTGTCTGTTCCGGCATTTTTTGCTGGGTCCGTATCCAGGTGGCAAAAAGGCAGGCCGAAGTGGCCCGCAAAATCAGGGAAGAACAGAAAGAACAGTTGTATGAGGCAAAACTGAATTTCTTTGCCAATATCACGCACGAGCTCTGTACACCCCTTACTTTGATTAACGGGGTGAATGACTATATCAAGAGTGCTGCCGGACGGTTAGCGGATGGGAAACTGGAGAAATCAGCCCGTATCCTGGGGGAAAATGTAACGAGCCTGAATGAGTTGATACAGGAAATTCTCGATTTCAGGAAGATAGAAGAAGCCGGATTCAGCCGTCTCCATATTAAAAAGGTTTCTATTAGTAACTTGGTTCAAAGATTGTGTGAATCGTTTACGCCTGTGGCTGAACATAATAATATCAACTTCACTGTTTCCGGTCTGGATACTCCCGTTTATTGGAATACGGATGTAACAGGTTTGAAGACTATTATGAGGAATTTGGTGTCGAATGCTTTTAAATATACGAAGCAGGAAGGGACGATTCGTGTTTCTGTCCGGGAGGAAAACAATTCTTTGATCCTGCAAGTATATAATACCGGTAAGGGCATAAGTGAGTCCGATTTGCAAACGATATTCGACCGTTTCCGGATATTAGGGGATCTGGATGGAAATAATTATACCCAGATGATATCCCGTAACGGATTGGGGCTTTTTATTTGCCACAGCCTGGTAGAGTTATTGCGGGGAGAGATAAAGGTCGATAGCAAAGAAGGTGAATATGCCGAATTTACAGTTATCTTGCCTTTTCTGGAAGCAGAGGAAGCGAGTGGGGAAGAGGATGTACCGGAAAAAAGCGAGCAAGCGGCTATTCCAACGATTATGCAACCGTCAGTTTCGCCAATTACTGGCGAAACTGTTATAAAGTCAGATAGACCTGTTATATTGGTTGTGGACGACAATCGGGATATTGTCTGGCTGATAAAAGAAACACTGTCTTCCGAATATACCGTTTTAGAGGCTTTCCGTGCAGAAGAAGCGCTTGCCTTGATGGACCGGCAGACACCGGATTTGATTATCACGGACATCATGATGCCGAGTATGGATGGTTTTGAATTTATCAGTCGTATTAAGGCTGATAAGTTTACACGGCATATCCCTTTAATAATCGTATCGGCTAAAGTCTCGGATCGTGAACAGGCGGAAGGCCTGGACCTGGGGGCGGATGCTTATCTGACCAAGCCTTTTTCAGTTGTTGTGCTTCATTCGGTTGTAAACCGGTTGATGACAACTAAAAAGGAGTTGAAAGATTATTACTATTCGCCGGAGAGCGCTTATGAACAATCCGGCGGTCAACTCATCCACCAGGAAGATAAAGAGTTTATCGATGCTGTTACGGCCATTATCCGCGATAATATTACCGAGGAAGCACTGCGTCCCGAATTTATTGCAGATAAGTTAGGGATAAATGCCCGTGCACTGTATCGCCGTTTCAAAAAGATTTCACCGTTGACGCCAAGTGATTTCATTAAAGACTACCGGTTAACGTACGCTGCCCAACTTTTGGTTACGACCAATCTGAGCGTGCAGGAAATCATCTATCGGGTCGGCATTTCCAATAAGTCCTATTTTTACCGCGAGTTCTCCCAAAAGTACCAGATGACCCCACGCCAGTACCGGCAAAGGGAATAATGGTGTCATAGAATACCGCAATCTGGAAAACATCGATTATCAAAATGATACTACTATCCCATATAATTGAGAATACTACCCCATGTAAATTGAAATACCCTTGCAGGTAATATATTTTAACGTATTATTCAGATCTGTGTATCGTAGAAAAGAGTAGCAATTTGTCAATCATAGCCATCAGTATGGTTTTAGCATCTCATAGTTATGATTTACCAAAACCATTACTATGAGACAATAAAACGGAAGGGTTCAGTATTTTGCATATTTGAGCTATTTGTGTCATTGCTTTCCAACAAGGCATCGCCTTG
>URZO01000138.1 GCA_900552465.1 uncultured Parabacteroides sp.
ATTTTCGGCAGTGAAGTAAGTAAAGATCTTATCATCAGCTTCTTGAATGAAGTAATTCAACAAGAAGTAATCGTAGACATCACTTTTAGGAATGTAGAGATGTTAGGGCTGAAACAAGACCAGCGGCGTGCCGTATTCGACATCTTCTGTGAGAATGAAAAGGGGGAAGTCTTCATCGTAGAGATGCAGAAAAGTCGGCAGAAATACTTTTCAGACAGGGTGTTATACTATGCTTCTTTTGCAATCCAGCAACAATCCATGATCGTAAAGGAAAAGTTGGAGAAGGAGCCGGACGAGAAGATCCGCAAACGCTGGAACTATCAGATCAGTAAAGTATACGTCGTCTGCGTTCTGAATTATATAATGGAGCCGTCATTACCCGAGAAATACCGTTGGGATGTGGTGCGTATGGACCGGGAATTGAAAGTTCCCTTTAGCGAAAGCCTGAATGAAATCTATCTTGAAATGCCGAAATTTGTATTACCTTTGCATGAGTGCGACACACTTTATAAGAAGTGGTTATATGTCTTAAACAATATCGAGATCATGGAACGATTACCTCAAGAACTGAACAATCAGATATTCCGCAAGCTGAAAAGCATCGTGGAAGTAGAGCGCATGACCCCTGACCAGCGTCTGGAATATGAACTGAGCATATCCGTCGAACGCGATCTTTCAGCCGCCCTCGATACGAGTTTTGAGGATGGTATGGAGAAAGGAATAGAGAAAGGTAAAGTAGAGGGTAAGGCAGAAGGAAAAGCCGAGGAACAACGCCTTATTGCAGCCAATTTTAAAAAACAGGGAATCGATATCGAAACTATTGCACAATGTACCGGTTTGTCGGTGGAAGAAATTAACGAATTGTAATTATTCAATGTTAACCGGTTGGATCAGCGGTGTGTCAATAGTCTATATTATAGCAGTTTTGACACATCGCTGATTTTGTTATATGTCATACTCCTCCCGCGCATCAAAGCAAGGGCAAGCCTTGCGGATGTAGGGGCTGAGTTGGTAATGGCTCAGGATTTTTGCTGACGGGTAATCGCGTTTGAGCTGGCGGAGCAGGTCGAGCAGGGAGCATTTCTGGGCGTAGGTGCGGGTGTCGGCGGGGTTGCCGGCTTCGTCGAGGCCGCCTTCGTAGCAGATGCCGATGCTGTGGTCGTTCCATCCGGCGGCATGTGCGCCGATCTGGTTGACGGGGCGGCAACGGTGGACTTCGCCGTCACGTGTGACGTAGAAATGGTAGCCGATGTCGGCAAGGCCTCTCGCCTTATGGGACGCGCGCAAAGCCTCTACCGGGAAATCGTGGTCGTAGCGCGTAGCGCTGCAATGAACTACCAGGAGGCGGACCTCCCGGTAGTTCTGGTAGAAACATCCCGCCCTCATAACGAACAGGCACTCATGCCGAGCGCGCCTGCAATGGCGCTGGCTACGGCGATAATCACTTTGAGGACGACTCCCCACACAGACTTCTTTTCACTCTTTTGTTCCATAAACTTGGTAATTGAAAATTGATAATTGAAAATTGAAAATTAATACTTGAAAGGGGAGAATTTCCTACAGTTCTCCTGGGCGTTCTTCTTCGTTGCCGCCTGGGGGAGTGTCGCCTTCGACGTTGTAGGCCGACATTTCCTTGAGCTGGGCTTCGAGCTTCAACTGGTTGACGGCGAGGGTTCCGGTGGCGCGGCATTTGAGGCGCAACCCGACCACGTTGGTGGCGACCGTCCAGTCTTTCGACGTCTCGGCCGGTTTCCCGCGGATGCCTACGCCAAAGATGGCGAGGTCGTCCAGTTTGACGTTCTTGCCGTCGAGGAGCAGTTCCTTGATGCAGGAGGTCATGTCTTTGAGGACGCCGTGGATCACGCCCGGCGAATACGGCGTGTTGTGGCGGGCCATGTGTTCGGCCAGGGTGCGCGTGTCGAGCATCTCGTCAGCCACGGCCCGTACCAGCCATTTCCCGCTCAGAGGGGTGGATTTTGTCTGGTTCTGATACTTTTTGTAACGGATCATCTTGTTTGGGTTTTAAAATGTTGATACTCTTGGGAATAAACGCCGTTCAGGGAAGGGGTGCACCTTCTTTCCCTTTGCGGTACAACAAATATACGGCACGGCAACAGGGACTTCGCGCATTGCTGCGAATTATAGTGAATTATCTTGAAATAAAGCACTTTAAAGTGTTTTAAAGGCTTTTTTATTACCCCTGTTTTTCGTACATTTGTAGAAAACGATCAAATAAGAAAGACATGGAACGACAGGACGATTTCCGCATCCGCAGTTATGGACGCATGGAGCTGGCGCAGCTCTACTGCCCTGAGTTGACCCCGAAAGCCGCCCGGCGGAAAGTGGCCGGCTGGATCAGCCATTATCCCGGACTCACCGAGCGTCTCGCGGCACTTGGCAAACTCCCCGCCGCCCGTTCCTACACCCCCGCCCAGGTGCGGGAGATCGTGGAGGCGCTTGGCGAGCCGTAACCCATAGGGTTAGGAGGGATAAAGCTATGGGATGGAGGGCGTAATGAATAGGGTTGTATAAAAAACGAAAAGGACCACTTTCACAAGTGAGCCCTTCTCTATAAACCTTAACTATGAAAAAATTTACGTGCTACAAATATATATATACTTTTTGAATTGTTTGTTATTTGTGTGTTAAAAAGGTTGTTGCAAATGAACGTTTTTTCGGTGGATTGGCTCTCGTTTTGTAAATAGTTGTATATCAGTTGAATCGTTTAGGTTGATACTGAGCTATATACCTAATGCCCCGGATTTCCGGTCCCTATCCATATCTTCCCAATTGTTTTCCACGACGATATAACCTGTCAGGTTGTTGTGTTTGGCTTTCTTGAATCCTGACTTCTTCATGATGATCCCGACCTTGACTGCGCTCATCGGCTGGCGGAGGATGCCGCTGATGCGTTCGAGGATGTAGGCGGTGGTGACGAGGACGCCGTTCTCGCCCTCGGCAGGCTTGCGGAAATACCGAAGGATCTGCTCTCCTTCGAGGTTGGGCACTTCGAAATGCTCGTTGTGCCGGTTCAGTTCCTGTATCTCTTCGCGGCTGAACCAGTAGGTGAAACCGCTTTTCCACAGCGCGTAGGCTTGTGCGTACAGCCCTTCGTAGGGGACTGGGTGGCGCATCGGGTTGTCGATGTTTTCCACCTCGAACGGGAGCCAGCGGCGGTTGCCGGTCGGGTCGGTGAGGAACTGGATGTTGTTGCCGGTGGCGCAAAACGAGGCGATGTGGTGCCGGCGTTCTTTGTTGCGGCCGTAGGCGGCCCGTTCGTTGATGTGCAGCAGGGTGGTCATCGCCTTCAGCTGGTTCAGTTCTGCTGCGCCCATGTTGTCGATCTCCTCG
This sequence comes from uncultured Parabacteroides sp., assembly GCA_900552465.1. Lineage (GTDB taxonomy): Bacteria > Bacteroidota > Bacteroidia > Bacteroidales > Tannerellaceae > Parabacteroides. Next base: position 3,352 of record URZO01000138.1, read on the forward strand.
AAGCAGACCAGGGCATGCTCGCAGAGGGTGAAGAGGTCGTCTTTGACGAGACGTGCGCTGTTGGTCTTGGTGTAGAAATAGCGGCGCAGTTCGGGAGGTAGCAAGTGGTTGAACCAGGTGGTCTTGTAGATGCCTTGCGGACCGACAAGGGCCAGGATTTCGTGGTTGACCACGTCCTCTTCGAAGAGGGTGGGGAGGATGCCGACGAACCATTTGCGGAAGTATTCGGCGAACCGCCTCCCGCCATTGTCGTTCCTGGCATGGACCGTCGCTGCCACCTGTCCGATGTAGTCGGTCTTGCCGTCCCATTCGGGAAGCGAGGCGAAATATTCCTGGAAGGGGTTGAAGTGGGGCGAGAACTCGGAGTTGAGCACGTTGTAGACGTCGCTGATGTTCGTGCGTTTCACCCGCTTGTTTATCCGGCCCCAGAGGGTGTTGCCGTCGCGGTCGGTCAGTTCCCTGAACGCCTTTTCGTCCGGCCATTTCAGTTCGCATTGGCGTGTGATGATGTTGATGCGGAAAAGGGCTTCGCCGGAGAGGAACGTTTCGATTTCCTCTACCGAGGCGCAAAACGCTTCTTTCTCCTTCCCGCCCTTTTTGCGGCTTTCCGCAAGGCGGCGCGTCCCGTGCTCTTCCGTTTTCTGGTAACAGGAGCGGAAGATCGCTTCGACGTTTGCAGGCCCGTAGTCGCCGAACGCTTCCACGGCCCAGGCAAGCGCTTCGGCCTCCGGCACGCCGTAGAGGTTGAAGAGGTAACCTGTGCGCATGATGTATTCGTTATGGTGGCCCGGCTCGTAGGCGATGCCTTCGGTGTCCAGCAGCTCGTATACGGATTCGGCGGTGGCTTCTGCCGTGGCGCGATGTTTGCCCGGCACAGGCGGGCGGCCCGGTTTCCGCCTGGCTTTGGCTTGCGGCTTTTCGGGCAGCTTGACCGTGAGCGGGAGTGCGCCGGGGTTGAAGCAGGCCTGCGGGTCGTAGGCCAGCCCGCTGATGCGTTCGGGGTTTTTGCATAGGGAGTCGTACTCCTGGCCGGTCAGGCGGGCGTAGTATTCGTTGCCTTGCCGGTAGGCCTCCTGGTAGGCATAGAGCGTTTCGCGGGCGGCCGGTTCGGCTCCTGCAACCGGGATGCCGTCGAAGGCGAAGATGACGCGGATTCCCAGATCGCTGATCGTCTTGTAAGCCAATAGAGTATGCGGGTCGGCGCATATTGTGGCGAAGACCTCTGCGACCCGTTCGGGGGCGATGTGGTCGAAGTCGCACAGACTCAGCCCGGTGTAGGCAACGATATGCTTGCGCCCGCGTCCACCTTCGCAACGTACGGCGGGCGTGAAAGCCGGACAGGATTTCTTCTCGTCGGCGGCAGCTTGTTTGTTATTTGTCCGGAGGTAATGGCGGTGCATTTCGGTATGGCTCCGCAAGGCCGGGTCGGTGGTGATCGATGTGTAGATTTGAGGCATTGTGATGTCGGAAGGCATCGTCCGGTTAAACCCGGTGAAAAAACTGAGAATTTTTTCCATAATAATTAATTTGAGGGAATAAATTATATATTTGTTTACGGTTCAAATATAAGATATATTATCGTTACATTAGTTTCCTGTATATGGGAAACTAAATGGTATAAAAACATGATTATTTAATATGTAATAACAAATATTATGGAGAATCAGAAGAGTAAGTTGTTTTTGATGGAAGTTTTGATCGAAAGGATCGAACAGATGCGTGTGGAAAACCATATCAGTATGGATGTTTTGTGCACGCGTGCACACATGGCCAAAAAGACGTATATTGCTTTAAAAAAAACAGGAAGCCGTATATGTCCTGCGAAGCCATCCTTCGCCTGCTAAGCGGTTTTTGTGACAGCCTGAACGATGATGAAGCGTTCAGGCTGTTCTGGAAGGAGTTGGGAGAAGGTTTTATTTCTTTCGCGGACAGGGACGAAAATTAGCCCTGTCCGGATTCCTTTTCTTTGATAAAGCCGTTGCGGAAGGCATAAAGGAGTTTCTCCAGGTCGTGGATCTGCTTTTGCAGATCCGCCCCTTTGTCGGTGTCCTTGACCATTTGCCGTTGCGAGTTGAGTTCTACCACGATCGTTGTTGACAGGATGTCTTTTCCTTCCTTGATGGCCTGGTCGGTCGACATGAACGGTTCGTGCTGGACAAGCTGGAAACCGCGTGAATGGTAGACCAGTGTATATCCGGCGATGCCCGTTTCCGGGTGATAAGCCTTGGAGAAGCCGCCGTCGATCACGAGCAGCTTACCGTTGGCCTTGATCGGGTTTTCACCTTTGATGGAACGGACCGGGACGTGCCCGTTGATGATATGCCGGTGCTGGCCTGTCACGCCGAACTCGTCCAGCAGCATGTCGCAGACCGCTTCTTCTTCCCGCAGGGTGTAGTAGGCCCCTTTTTCCTCTTTCTGTACCGATTTGTCGTCGATGAAACAGCGTTCGAACGTCGCCATCCGGCTTTTGTCGAAAAGGGGAGAGTCTTTCCCTTCCCACAGATACCAGATGTAATCCATTGCGAAATCCTTTTCCGGACTGTCGTCTGCATCGAAATAGGCGGTGCGCACCAACTGGTCTACTTTGTCCAGCAAGGCTTTCCCCTTATATTCCGTACCTTCGATGCGGACTGCTTTGAGCGTCCCGTCCGGATTCATCGGGACGGAAGCGTGAAAGAGCAGGTTCGAGTTGCAGACCTGATACATGCTGCCGTGCGTGAACAGGCAACGCATGTGCTTCTTCAGTTTTTCGCTGCATTCGAACGAGTGTTTGATACGGCGCATCAGCTCTTCTTCTTCAATGGAGAGGGCATACGGGTCTTTGGCGTTGAGGGTCGGCCAGTTTTTATCTCGCAGTTCATATTCTTTTCCTTCGATGCGGATCGTCCCGCGCCGCAGGTCGATGTGGTGAAGCAGCAGGCGGTCGTCCATCCGGAATTCCGGACGGCGGCGGATGATTTCGCCTTCCAACTTGAACTGTATGATCGTGATCGCTTTGTGCATACGGGCGATCAGTTGGGTTGTCTTTTCGTCGAAAGTGGCATCCGACGCATTGGTGCGGGGGATGAACAGTTCGCAGGGATCATCTCCATATACCTCCATCGCAAAAGTGGCGAGGGGCAGGAGGTTGATGCCGTAGCCGTCTTCCAGGGTCGCCAGGTTGCCGTAGCGCATGCACATGCGGATGACGTTGGCGATGCTCCCGGCATTGCCGGCGGCGGCGCCCATCCAGAGGATGTCGTGGTTGCCCCACTGGATGTCGAAGTTATGGTAGTCGCAGAGGGTATCCATGATGATGTGCGCGCCCGGTCCGCGGTCGTAGATGTCCCCGATGATGTGCAGCAGGTCGATCGTCAGGCGTTGGATCAGGTTGCACATGGCGATGATGAAGTCGTTGGCGCGTCCGGTGGAGATGATCGTGTTGATGATCTGGTCCACGTAGGCCGATTTGTTAGGTTCGTCGCTCGATTCGTGCAACAGCTCCTGGATAATATAGGAAAACTCTTTCGGCAACGCCTTGCGCACTTTCGAACGGGTGTATTTGGAAGAGACGTTGCGGCATACGCGCACCAACTGGTTCAGGGTGATCAGGCACCAGTCGTCCATATCCTTTTCATGCTGCCGGACCAGCTCCAACTTCTGTTCCGGGTAGTAGATCAGCGTGCAAAGCTCCTTCTTCTCGAAGTCGCGCAGCGTATTGCTGAATATCTCGTTGACCTTCCGTTTGATCGCGCCGGAGGCATTCTTGAGCACATGGTTGAACGCCTGGTGCTCCCCGTGCAGGTCGGAGAGGAAATGTTCCGTCCCTTTCGGCAGGTTCAGGATGGCTTCCAGATTGATGATCTCCGTGCTGGCGTCGGCCACCGTCGGGAAACTGCGTGCTAACAGGGTCAGGTAACGCAGATCGCCGAAAACGTGTTCAGCTGTTATATCTTTAGTCATAAGCTATTTTATTGTCAGTTTATTAAAGCGTCTCCATAGTAATATCCCCAATGTTGTCAGGCTGACCGGAAAACCGCACCAAACTCCGATAGCCCCCCAACCCAGTGTGAAGCCACAAAGATAACCAATTGGCAGCGCTAATCCAAAATGACAGACAAAAGCCATGTAGGCCATGTATTTTACGTCTGCGATACCCCGGAGGGCATTGGCGAAAAGTATCTGTAGTCCGTCTCCGAATTGGTAGAGGATAACCGACCAGGCGAGCAGTGCCACCATCTCGACCACCTCCTTTTCGGGTGTGATGATGTAACCCATCGTGTTGCGGAAGGCCAGGATCAGGAGCACGACTATAAGCGCCGTCGCCATAATCAGGTGCAGGCCGGCAAAAGAGGCGTGCCGTACGTTCGGCCAGTCGTTCCAGCCTCTATAGGCACTGACCCGTATGGTGACCGCCGCGGCAATCCCGTAGTAGATCATGAAGCCGAGCGTAGTGATCACGCCTACCACCTGGTGGGCGGCGAGAGCCGTACTGCCCAACCAGCCCATCATGATCACACTCAGGCTGAAGGAGCCGGTTTCGACTCCCATCTGGAACCCGACTGGCAGGCCGAGGCGGATCAGGTTGCCCAGGTTCAGCTTGTTGACCGTCCCCTTTTTGAACCCTTCCAGATAGGCTTTGTAGCGCGTATGTTTCGCAAACAGGATGCAAAAGATTACGAATGTCAGGATGCGGCTGGTCAGGGTCGAGATGCCGGCGCCGGTAAGCCCTAATTCCGGGCAACCGAATTTTCCGTATATCAGCAGGTAATTGCCGATAATGTTCAGGACGTTCGTACCCAGCATGATCCACATGGGGGTGAGGGTATCGGTCGTCCCGTCGCTGAACTGCTTGAACGAGTTGAAGAGCATCGCGAATATCACCGAGAAGAGTTGCAGTATATAGTAGGGTACGATATAAGGCATCAGCTCTTCCGGCTGTTTCAGTATCCCGATGTTCAGCAGCAGTGCCAGCATACAGAGGCAGAGCAGCACGCCGACGATGAAGTTGATAAAAAGGCTGTTTTTCAGCGTTTCGCCTGCTTTGGCATATTCCTTCCGGGCGAAGAACCCTCCGATAATAGGCGTGAGCCCGTACGAGAACCCCATCCCGGCAATGAAAACAAGGTTGAAGAAGTTGTTGACGAAAGAGGCGGCCGCCAGTTCGGGCGTGCTGTGATGCCCGACCATGATGTTATCGGCGAAGCCTACAATAATAATGCCCAGCTGTCCCAACATAATCGGGACACCCAGGCGTATTGTTTCTTTATAATGTTCTTTATA
>URZO01000139.1 GCA_900552465.1 uncultured Parabacteroides sp.
TTAGGAGTTTACACGCTTTCCAGGCGTGCCTCTTCAACCACTCGAGCATCTCTCCAAAACAAGCCTCCGCTGTTTTTCTAAAACGGGTGCAAAATACGAAAAAAATTGCATATCCAAACGTTTCAGTGCACAAATCTATAGTTTTTGCCTGACATATCCACAATATCTGGCAGATAAATTTAGTATCCGGACGAAAATATCTCACTATATCGGTTTATTCTCGATTTTAAATAGTTTCAACGCATTTTTTCTTGTCATTTCAACGGTCTCTTCGAGTGTTAATCCATAGGTCTGGGCAACTCTTTCGGCTGTTTTCCAAATATAGGACGGCTCGTTCCGCTTTCCCCTGTAAGGGACAGGAGCAAGATAGGGAGCGTCTGTTTCCAAGACTATTTTATGGATGTCTGTTTGCCGGATTATTTCCGATAATCGTGAATTTTTGAAAGTAATAACGCCATTGATTCCGATCTTGAAGTTTGTTAATTTTTTTATTTCTTCCAGTTCGTCCTCATTCCCTGTAAAACTGTGGAATACTCCGGTCATTTTCTCACATCCTACTTTATATAAGGAATCGAAAACTTCCGGGAATGCATCCCGGGTGTGGATGGCTACCGGCAGTCCGAGATCGATACTCCACCGGAGTTGCTCTTCGAACACTTCTTTTTGCTCTTTCAGATAGGTTTTATCCCAATATAAATCGATACCGATTTCGCCTATTCCGCAGTACGGACGTTTGCCCAGCCAGGATTCTGTCACCTTCAGGTTTTCGGCATAGTGACTGTCCACACTCGTCGGATGCAGGCCCATCATCGGATAGGCAAAATCCGGATAGCGGTCGCTGAGGTCGTGCATCCGTTCGATCGTAGTGGTGTCTACATTCGGAAGGAGCAAGGCGTCGATGCCGGATTCTTTCGCTACTTCGATCAGTTCGTCCTGCTGCGGGTCGAAATCTTCCAGGTATAAATGGTTATGTGTGTCGATCAGCTTCATTCTCAGGATTGGCGGTTCATTAAACGGGCGCTGACTTCTTTCAGGATCTTTAATCGTTCGGGAGCCACGCTCAACGAGGCTAAGCATTCCATTGCCTGTTCGTAATAGTTATGTATTTTGTCTTCGGACAACTCCTTTAAGTGCAGTTGGTCATAAATAGCTGTGACTGCTGCGATCTTTTCTGCCGGATCGAAAGTCTTTTTACCGATCCAGTTTTCCAATTCGGTTTTTTGCAGGTCTGAGGCACGACGAAGTGCATTGATCAGCATAAATGTCTTTTTGTTGCAAAGAATGTCTCCGCCGATGTTCTTGCCGAAAGTGGCCGTGTCGCCATATACATCCAGCAGATCGTCTTGCAACTGGAAGGCCAGTCCGATGTTGATGCCGAATTGGTAAAGTGCTTCCGCATCGGCTTGGGGCGCTTTTCCCACGATCGCTCCCATCTTCAGGGCGCAGGCAAGCAATACAGCCGTTTTCAGCCGGATCATTTCGATGTATTCTTCTTCCGTAACGTCTGTTCTCGATTCAAACTCCATGTCATATTGTTGTCCGCCGCAGATTTCAAGCGCCGTAGCAGTGAACAGGTTCAGTATCTCTTTTAATGATTCGGGGTTCGTTTCGCCGATCAGCTGGTAGGCCGCAATCAGCATGGCATCGCCGGAAAGGATTGCCGTGTTTGCGTTCCATACTTTGTGTACGGTCGGTTTGTTTCTCCGTTTGTCTGCTTCGTCCATCAGGTCGTCATGCAGAAGCGTGAAATTGTGGAATACTTCGAGTCCCAGAGCGGGCTTGATCGCATCTTCCACCTCTTCTTGATACAGGTTGCATGCCATCAATACCAGTGCCGGACGGATTCTTTTTCCTCCCAGCGAAAGGATGTATTCGATCGGATCGTATAGACTTTTGGGCGGATAGGTGAATTGAAGTTGAGCTATTTCCTGCTCTATTTTTTGTAAGACTTCATTAAAAGCGTACATATAATCATTTGTTTAAATAAAAAAGGCTGCAATTGAAAGCAGCCTTTTATACTATTTACATGTTATTATTGCAGTCTGAATGTAACAGGCACTGTATATTTAACACGTACAGGTTTACCTCTCTGCTTACCCGGTGACCACTTCGGCATGCTGTTGATCACACGGAGAGCTTCTTTATCCAGTGACGGGTCAACACCACGGATAACTTCTGCGTCTACGATAGAACCGTCCTTGTTAACCACGAACGAGCAGGATACACGACCCTGAATACCGTTTTCCTGTGCAATAACCGGATATTTGATTGATTTTGACAGGAACTGTAACAAAGCCATCTGGCCGCCCGGGAATTCAGGCATTGTTTCTACAACCGTAAAAATCTGCTGTGAAGATTCTTCTTCTTCTTCGACTACTGCGGGAGGAGTATAAGCTTCAACCTGTGCTGAAGAGGCGTCGTCTTCTGAAGAAACGATTTCGACATCATCCAGTTTGACGTCATCTTCTACAACGGTTAATACTTCTGCCACAGCAGGTGCAGGGGGTGGCGGTGGAGGGGGAGGAGTGTCCTCCGGTCTCGTAATTTCTACTTCTTCTTCCGCGATAATATCAGCAACGCCCTGTCCTTGGACGATTGTGACCTCACGGTCGCTCCATTCGAAGCCTACGAACAGTACTGCAAGTCCGACAATCATGCCCATCAGGACACCTAATGTCTTACCTCTTTCCAGGTCCGCTTTTGGTGATTTCTTAACTTCCATATCTCTTAATGTTTAAAGATGTGTTTTTCTTCTGCGACAAATATACGGATTATTTTCAAAATCCGAACGATTCGTACTAAATACTGATGCATTTTTACTTTTTTTTTGACTGGGAATAAAAATAATAGCTCCCGTATACCTTTTTCCGCTTTTTCACGTTTCTGTAATTGGGATGTTATATGCCCGCATTTATTATCTTTGTACGCATTTTACCAGATAAATATGAGACATTTTCTATTTATACTCTTCTTTTCCTTTCTGTTACAGGCCGCCGTTGCCCAGACCGGCGATGCCGGATACACGTTCCTGCGTTATCCGTCTTCGGCAAGGGCGAACGCGATGGGTGGCAATACGATGTCGCTGATCGAGCGGGACCCTTCGCTGATCTTTCATAACCCGGCCTTGCTGGGCGCAGAGATGGACAAGATGGTTAATTTGAACTACCTGAATTATATATCGGATATCAATGTCGGCAGCGCTCTTTTCACCCGTGCGTTGAAGGAAAAAGCAGCCTGGGGCGTGGGAGCTTCGTTCTTCAGTCAGGGAAATATCCGGGGCATGTCGGTGGAAGGACTTCCGACGGGCGATTTTACGGCAAAGGATATCAGCGTGAACGGTTTCTTCTCATACGACCTTTCCGAACGCTGGCGCGGCGGGGTCGCACTCAAGTTTCTCTATTCCGGCATAGGAGATTACACCTCGATGGGACTGGCTGTCGATGCCGGGTTGAGCTATTATAATTCGGAAAAGGAGTTCTCTTTCGGCTTTGCTTTCAAGAATATCGGGGCACAACTGAAGGCATACGAGGACGAAAGGCAGAAGATGCCCTGGGATATCCAGATGGGAATCACAAAGCGGATGGCACACGCTCCGATCCGCCTGTCGCTGACTGCCCAATACCTGACTAAGTGGAAGCTCGATTATGTGGACGACAGCGACAATACATATAAGGAAGACAATTTCTTCAAGTCTTTCATCAAACACATGGTGATCGGCGTCGACTATGTCCCTTCCGAAAACTTCTGGCTCGGCATCGGATATAATCCTAAGACGGCTCTGGACATGAAGCTGCAAGGCGGGAATGCCCTTGCCGGTTTCTCAGGTGGCGCCGGTGTGAAGATCAAGATGTTCGACGTGGGCGTTTCGGTTGCCAAATATCATCCGTCGGCTCTTTCCATGATGCTGAGTATCTCTACTACGATCAGCGATTTCTAAGGAGTGACCTTTTTATCCGTATACCTTAATCTTTTCATCCTATACTATTAGCGCTTTACTAACTATTCGTAACTTGTCCGCCGCCCGGTGAACGATCGTCCGCTGGGCGGTGAACGACCGTCCGGCGGCAAGCGAACGATCGTTCGCCACCAAGCGGACAACTAATGGAATACGATTAAAATGCTAATGGAACAAGATGAATCGGACAAATTATAGGGATGAGAGCCGCAAACTGTTGTATATTTGCATCCTCTTACATTAATATATTACAGAACGATGAAAAAGATAATTATAGCGATAGACGGTGTCTCTTCTACCGGGAAGAGCACGATGGCGAAAGACCTGGCGAAGGAGCTGGGTTATACCTATATCGACACCGGGGCGATGTATCGCGCCGTGACGTTGTACAGCCTGCAACATGGGTTCTTTACGGACGGCGGGATCGACGAGCCGAAGTTGCAGGCCGCGATGAACGACATCGATATTTCCTTCCGGCTGAACCCGGAAACGGGACGGCCCGACACGTATCTGAACGGTGTAAAGGTGGAAAAGGAGATTCGGGGAATGGAAGTAGCCAACCGGGTAAGTCCGATCGCTGCGTTGGGTTTTGTGCGCCGTGCGATGGTTGCCAAGCAACAGGAGATGGGCCGTGCGAAAGGAATCGTGATGGACGGACGGGATATCGGAACGGTTGTTTTCCCGGATGCGGAACTGAAGATATATGTGACAGCCAGCCCCGAAGTGCGTGCCCAGCGCCGTTTGGACGAACTGAAGGCCAAAGGCGAGGCGGCTTCTTTCGAGGAAGTGCTTGAAAACGTAAAGACACGTGACCATATCGATATGACCCGCGCCGAAAGTCCGCTCCGCAAAGCCGACGACGCGCTGGAGTTGGATAACTCGCAGATGACGATTGCCGAGCAGAAAGCCTGGCTGTTGGAACAGTATAAGAAGGTCGTAACGGCGGATTGATTATGATAGAAGTCGAGATAGATAACGGTTCCGGCTTTTGCTTCGGTGTGGTGACGGCTATCGAAAGTGCCGAACGCGAACTGAAGAATACGAATACTTTGTATTGCCTCGGGGACATCGTGCACAACAGCCTGGAAGTGGAACGGCTCGAGGCTTCGGGCCTGCGGACGATCGGGCACGGCGAGTTCAGCCGCCTCGAAGGGGAAAAGGTGCTGCTCCGTGCACATGGCGAACCGCCTTCGACATACGAGATCGCCCGGCGGAACAACATCACGATTGTGGATGCGACCTGTCCCGTTGTGCTCCGCCTGCAACGCAAGATCCATAAATGCTACGAAGCGACACGCGACAGCCATACGCAGGTTGTGATCTATGGAAAGAAAGGGCATGCCGAGGTGAACGGGCTGGTCGGGCAGACGGAAGGAACGGCTATCGTCATCGAGAAGGTGCAGGACCTGGACCGGCTGGATTTTAACCGGAATATCTGCCTCTTCTCCCAGACGACCAAGTCGCTCGACGGTTTCCGCGAAGTGGTGACGGCCATCCAACAACGCATGGCAGACGGCGTGCAGTTCGAATATTTCGATACGATCTGCCGGCAGGTGGCCAACCGGTTGCCGAACATCAAAGTCTTTGCGTCCCGGCATGACTGGGTTTATTTCGTTGCCGGAAAGAAAAGCTCCAACGGGAAGATGTTGTTGGAAGAATGTCGGAAGGCTAATCCGAATACGGTCTTTATCTCGGAGGCAAAAGAGATTACCGAGCCGTTGCCGGAAGGCGTGCGGAGTGTCGGCGTGTGCGGGGCCACATCTACACCGAAGTGGTTGATGGAGGAAGTGGCGGTCCGCATCCGGGAACTGAACTCCGGGCGTTGACTTTTCGGATTAAGATTGCATGAAGTTTTGGAAAAAAGACAGCATTTTGGCAAATAATTATTACTTTTGCCGCGAACAATTAAAATATAAGACGCTATGTCTGCAGTTAAGTGTATTGGCATTTTAACGTCCGGAGGTGATGCTCCCGGAATGAACGCTGCTATTCGTGCAGTGACACGTTCCGCTATTTATAACGGAATGTCCGTTAAAGGTATCTATCGTGGATACAAGGGTTTGATAACCGACGAAATTGAAGATTTCAAGACTCAGAACGTAAGTAATATTATCCAGCGTGGCGGTACGATCCTGAAGACTGCCCGTTGTGCAGAGTTTAAGACTCCCGAAGGTCGTAAGCAGGCTTACGACAAGCTGATGGAGCGCGGTATCGATGCCCTGGTTGCGATTGGTGGCGACGGTACTTTGACAGGAGCCCGTATCTTTGCGCAGGAATTTAATTACCCGATCGTCGGCTTGCCCGGAACGATCGACAATGACTTGTATGGAACTGACGTGACGATCGGTTACGACACGGCTCTGAATACGATTATGGAGTGTGTGGACAAGATTCGTGACACGGCGACTTCTCACGACCGTCTGTTCTTTATCGAAGTGATGGGACGCGATGCCGGTTTCCTTGCCCTGAACGGAGCGATTGCTTCGGGTGCGGAAGCTGCCATTATTCCGGAAATATCGATGGAGAAAGACCAGTTGGCGGAAATGATTGAAACAGGTTTCCGCAAATCGAAGAACAGTAGTATCGTGCTGGTAGCGGAAAGCGAAGTGACCGGCGGCGCTATGGGCGTGGCCGAACGTGTGAAGAAGGAATATCCGCAGTTCGATGTTCGTGTTTCTATCTTGGGACACTTGCAGCGCGGCGGTTCGCCGACGGCTCAGGATCGTATCTTGGCTACCCGCATGGGGGTTGCCGCTGTCGACGCTCTGTTGGATGACCAGCGCAATGTGATGATGGGTATCCAGAATGATGAGATCGTTTACGTTCCTTTCTCCAAAGCGATCAAGAACGACAAACCGATAAACCGCGATTTGCTGGACACATTGCGTGTTTCCTCTATCTAAAAAGGGGTAGAATGGAGGTGTGTTAAAACACCTCCATTCTACCTCATAAACTATTTCAGCGCCTGCTCGATATCAGCGATAATATCGCCGGCATTCTCGATGCCGACAGAGAGGCGGATCAGGTCGGGAGCTACGCCTGCTTCGATCAGCTGTTCGTCCGACAACTGGCGGTGCGTATGGCTGGCAGGGTGGAGGACACACGTGCGGGCATCGGCCACATGCGTAACGATACAAATCATCTTCAGGCTGTCCATAAAGCGGATGGCATCTTCGCGGGAACCTTTCAGGCCGAAGGCGATGACGCCGCAAGTGCCGTTCGGCATATATTTCTGAGCCAGTTCATAATACTTATTACTCTTCAGACCGGGGAAGTTGACCCAAGCCACCTGCTCGTTCGCTTCTAACCATTCGGCTACCTGCTGTGCGTTCTTGCAGTGCTGCGGCATACGCAAATGCAGGGTTTCAAGTCCCAGATTCAGCAGGAACGAGTTCATCGGAGACTGGATGGAACCTAAGTCGCGCATCAACTGTGCCGTCGCCTTTGTCATATAGGCCATCTTGCCGAAAGCCTTTGTGTAGGTCAGGCCGTGATAGGATTCGTCCGGAGTCGTCAGGCCGGGGAATTTGTCAGCATGCGCATCCCAGTCGAAGTTACCGCTGTCTACTACTGCGCCGCCGACGCTTGTCGCATGGCCGTCCATATACTTGGTCGTAGAGTGGGTCACGATATCTGCTCCCCATTCGAATGGGCGGCAGTTGATAGGCGTGGCGAAGGTATTGTCGACAATCAAGGGAACGCCATGGCTGTGGGCGATGCGGGCGAATTTCTCGATGTCCAGTACGCTCATGCCCGGGTTGGACATCGTCTCGCCGAACAGCGCTTTCGTGTTCGGGCGGAAAGCTGCCGATATCTCTTCTTCCGGTGCATCCGGGTCTACGAATGTCACGTCAATGCCCAATTTCTTGATCGTCACGCCAAACAGGTTGAACGTTCCGCCGTAAATCGTAGAAGAACAAACCATGTGGTCGCCTGCCTCACAGATGTTGAATACGGCATAGAAGTTCGCAGCCTGTCCCGAAGAGGTTAGCATGGCGCCTACACCGCCTTCCAAAGCTGCAATCTTGGACGCAACGGCATCGTTGGTCGGGTTTTGCAGACGGGTGTAGAAGTATCCGCTTTCTTCCAGGTCGAACAGTTTGGCCATCTGTTCACTGGTGTCATACTTGAATGTCGTACTCTGATAGATGGGCAGGACGCGCGGTTCTCCCTTTTTCGGTTGCCAGCCTCCCTGCACACAGAGGGTTTCCGGCTTTAATGGATTGTTCATCTTGATGTTATTTAATTAAGTTATGTTGTTATCTTGGTTAAATGATGATTCAGCGGTGTATTTCGTGTTTGTGACATAGCGTCGGGAGTATCTGTTTCCCCTCTTGAGAGGG
>URZO01000140.1 GCA_900552465.1 uncultured Parabacteroides sp.
TAAAAACAAATAAGAGAATTATTAATCTTAAAAATTAAACACACAATGAAAAAGTATTTTGCAAAAACATTCATGAGTTTATGTGCTCTTGGAATCTCTGCTGTAGCATTCGCGCAAGAAGCTGCCGGAACCGCTGTTGAAGGTGGTATGTACCAGGCTTTGAAGACTAAGTTTATCGAAGGTGGTGCCAACTTCATGAGTTTGGTTGCTATCGCGTTGATCTTCGGTTTGGCTTTCTGCTTGGAAAGAATTATTTACCTGAACCTGGCTGAAACTAATTCCAGTAAATTGTTGAAAGGTATCGAAGACGCATTGGATAAAGGTGACGTAGAAGGTGCAAAAGCTATCGCTCGCGATACAAGAGGTCCTATCGCTTCCATCGCTTATCAGGGTTTGATGAGAATCGACCAGGGTATCGACGTTGTTGAAAAATCTATTGTTTCTTATGGTGGTGTTCAGGGTGGTCTTTTGGAAAAGAACATGTCTTGGATCACATTGTTTATCGCAATGGCTCCGTCATTAGGATTCTTGGGAACTGTAGTCGGTATGATCATGGCGTTCGATAAAATCGAACAGGTTGGTGATATCAGCCCGACGGTTGTTGCCGGTGGTATGAAAGTGGCTTTGATCACAACAGTAGGTGGTTTGATCGTAGCATTGATCCTTCAGGTATTCTATAACTATTTGTTGAGCAAATTGGAAGCTATCCTGAACCAGATGGAAGATGCTTCTATCACTTTGCTGGACTTAGTTATCAAATACAACCTTAAATTCAAAAAATAATAGACAACTATGGCAGTTACTAAAATAAGAAAAATGTCCAGCTGGACACTGCTGATAGTATCACTGATCAGCCTTGTCGTACTGGGTATGTTCTTCGGAGGAGGCATAGTCAATCCGGGCGAAGAAATGATAGAATATGTATATACAGGCCTGTTGCTTAACTGGACTTCTGCATTATTCTTTATCACAATCATCTGTATGGTGTTATTTGCTCTTTGGCAGTTTATCACCTTATTGAAGGTAAATCCTAAATCAGCAGTTACTTCATTAATTGTTGTAGTCGCATTCGTTGCAATGATGTTCATCACTTATTCTATTGGTGATGCAACTCCGTTGAATGGATTGAACGCAGACTCACAAGAATTCAACACAGCCGGTTGGTTGAAAATCACAGATATGTGGATTATGTCTACAGTTGTTCTGTTGGTTTTGATCATTGCTTGCGTTGTTTGGGGTTCTGTTAAAAGAATGATTAAATAATAGTAATAACGAAATTTGATTAAACAAGAAAGAAATGGGTAATAAAAGAAAGACACCGGGTATCAATGGTTCTTCTTCAGCCGATATTGCTTTCATGTTGCTGATCTTCTTCCTTATTACTACATCCATGGACACAGATAAAGGTTTGGCAAGACGTTTGCCGCCTCCTGTACCTAAAGATCAAAAGAAGAACGATGTTGATGTAAACAAGAGAAACTTGTTGGTAGTACTGATCAACAGTAACAACCAGATTCTCTGCGGCGATCAGTTCGTCGACATCAAGCAATTGAAAGATAAGGTAAAGGATTTCATTGATAATCCGTATAATGATGCTAATAAGCCCGAAAAAACAGAAGAGGATGTTCCTTTCTTCGGAAAAGTAATGACCGCTAAAAAACACGTTATTTCTTTGCAGAATGACCGTGGTACTGAATATCAGGCATACATTAGTGTTCAGAATGAATTAGCTAAAGCATACAATGAGTTGCGTGATGTTGTTTCCAGAAAGAAATTCGGAAAAGCATTCGCAGACTTGGATGAAGATCAACAAAAGGCTGTGCAGCAGATTTATCCGCAAAAGATATCTGAAGCAGAACCTAAAAATTATGGAGATAAAAAGTAATGGGAAAGTTTAGTAAAGCGGGCGGACGTGAAATGCCCGAATTGAATACGTCATCATTACCTGATTTGGTGTTCGCTTTTTTGTTCTTCATCATGATGGTAACATCTATGCGTGAAGTAACATTGATGGTGCAATTCCGCGCTCCACAGGCTACTGAACTTCAGAAGCTGGAAAAGAAATCGTTGGTAACTTTCATCTATGTAGGAAAACCTACTGCGGAGTATCAGGCAAAGATGGGTTCTGAAGCTCGTCTGCAGCTGAACGACAAGTTTGCTGAAGTAGCAGAAATTCAGGATTACATTGCACAGGAAAAATCCAGTATGAAAGAAGATGACCAGCCGTTTATGACTGTATCTATCAAGGCCGATCAAGAAACAAAGATGGGTCTGATCACAGACGTAAAACAGGCGCTTCGTGAAGCATACGCATTGAAGATTAGCTATTCTGCCCGTCAGGCAGTAGAGTAATCTTAGTATACAGATAAAAAAGGCGAGGTGAAAACCCCGCCTTTTTTATTGCCCTTTGATCCGGATTACAAACCTTTAACGCCATAAACATACTTGTGCAGACAATTCTTAACCTGCTCGAAAGAATGTTCCAGATCAATATTTCCATACGTCATAAGTCGCATCTCCAACCACTCTCCACCATCCCGGTAAGGAGGTTGATGATAGACATGACAGTCCAGCACAAAGCCCAGACGTTCATAAAAGCCGATTCTGCGCTTGCTCATCTCATCGGCAGGCATCTCCACTTCCAAGACAACGGGAGTCCCGCAGAAAGCCAGAAATTGCGTCATCGCATCCGCTCCTATCCCGCCATTACGGGCCGACGGATCAATCGCGAAGTGTTCCACATACGTATAGCCATCAAAAAGCCAGGCAGTAATAAATCCGACATACCGGTCATCCCTCGACAAGGCATATACGACAAAACGAGGTTCATCCTTTATCAAACCGCGCACAAGCGAGAAGTCGCGACGTTCTTCCTCCGGAAAAGACCCCGTATACGTTTTCTCAATCAGCTCCAGTACCGGATCGGAGACATCTTTAACCGGCTTGCATATTACTATTGATTTCAAATCCATAAGACCATAAAATTGAAGATTACTATTACAAAAGAAACTTACAAAATAAAATATTCTACTAAAAAATATGGATTAATCATTAGAGATTAATTATATTTGTATTAAGATTGTAAGAACAGATAATACAGATATACAAATATAGATAAATTATGGCACACCATCAACTGGATGAACTTGACGAGAAGATATTAAAATTAATCATAGGCAATGCCCGTATGCCTTTCCTTGAAGTAGCAAGGGAATGTAACGTATCGGGGGCAGCCATACACCAACGTATCCAAAAACTGACAAATTTGGGTGTTATCAAAGGTTCCGAATTTATTGTCGACAATACGAAAGTAGGCTATGAAACATGTGCCTATATGGGCCTGTTCCTCAAATCTCCGGGACAATTCCCCACCGTTACGGAAGCGCTGAAAGAAATCCCCGAAGTAGTAGAATGCCATTATACAACAGGACAATATGACCTGTTCATTAAAATATATGCAAAAAACAACCAGCATTTACTGAGCATTATCCATAATAAACTACAACCATTGGGGCTTGCCCGGACCGAATCGCTGATATCCTTCAAGGAAGCATTCAAACGGCAGATTCCAATCGACCTGGATGACGAATAAATAAAATAAAAACTCCGCGCAGAGCAATCAGAACTACGCGGAGTTTTTTATTTATTATACGGATACAGATTAGAAATCTGCATTCTTCGGTGTACGCGGGAAAGGAATCACATCACGGATGTTTGTCATACCTGTAACAAACAGCAGCAGACGTTCGAAACCTAAACCGAAACCGGAATGAGGCACAGTACCGAAACGGCGGGTATCGAGATACCACCACATATCCTTCATCGGAATCCCCATTTCGTTGATACGGTTCATCAGCTTATCATAATCAGCTTCACGTTCGGAACCACCGATGATCTCACCGATTTTCGGGAACAATACATCCATCGCACGAACTGTCTTGCCGTCTTCATTCTGCTTCATATAGAAAGCCTTGATCTCTTTCGGATAATCAGTCAGGATGACCGGACGTTTGAAATGCTCTTCAACGAGGTAGCGTTCATGCTCGGAAGCCAGATCGACACCCCAATATACCGGGAATTCAAACTGATGGCCTTTGGCAACCGCTTCTTCCAGAATCTTGATTCCTTCTGTGTAAGCCAGACGGACAAAGTCATCCTTCAAGACACTCTGCAGACGTTCGATCAAGCCCTTGTCGAACATATCGTTCAGGAACTTGATATCGTCCATACAGTTATCCAGAGCCCATTGCACGCAGTATTTGATGAACTCTTCAGCCAACTGCATATTGTCCAGGATATCGTTGAAAGCCACTTCCGGTTCGATCATCCAGAACTCAGCCAGGTGACGCGGCGTATTGGAATTCTCTGCACGGAAAGTCGGGCCGAACGTATAAATCTGTCCTAAAGCCGTGGCAGCCAACTCGCCTTCCAACTGGCCGGAAACAGTCAGGCTCGCCTGCTTGCCAAAGAAATCGTTATCATAAATGATAGATCCGTTTTCATCCTTCTTCAGATCGTACAGGTTCATCGTCGTTACCTGGAACATCTGTCCTGCGCCCTCACAGTCGGAAGCTGTGATCAACGGCGTATGGAAATAGAAGAAGCCTCTGTCATGGAAAAATTTATGAATGGCGTAAGCCATGTTATGACGGATACGGAATACAGCCCCGAACGTATTCGTACGCGGACGGAGGTGAGCGATCTCACGCAGGAATTCCATCGAATGACCTTTCTTCTGCAAAGGATATGTGTTCGGATCGGCAGTACCGTAGATCTCGATCTCGGTAGCTTGGATCTCCACGCTCTGGCCTTTCCCCTGCGACTGCACCAGCGTACCGTTTACGCTGATACTGGCGCCTGTCGTAATCGGCTTCAGGTATTCTTCGCCCAGCTTATCCACGTCTACAACGATCTGAACATTATTTATTGTAGAACCGTCGTTCAGGGCTATAAAACTAACCTGTTTACTACCACGCCGGGTACGCACCCAGCCTTTCACATTAACGGTCGTACCGAAAGCATCGCTTTTCAGCACATCTACAATCTTTGTTCTTTTAATTGCTTCCATGTTTATATATTTATTCTTAGGTAATCAAAACAAGTTAGCCGGCTTTTCCGACCGGCTAAACTCTATTTATTATTCAAAAGCACCCATGCGGAGCGCGTTCACCTCACGTTCGTTCAGATAACGCCACTTTCCACGTCCCAGGTTCTTTTTGGTCAGACCGGCAAAATAGACGCGGTCCAGTTTAATCACATGATAGCCGAGTGATTCGAATATACGACGAACGATACGGTTACGTCCGGAATGGATTTCGATGCCGACCTGGCTCTTGTCCTCTTCGCTTGCGTAACTGATTGCGTCGGCATGGATTTCTCCGTCTTCCAGTTCCAGTCCGTTCGCGATCTTTTCCATATCCTCGATAGACACGTTCTTATCCAACCATACGTGGTAGATCTTTTTCTTCTTGAATGACGGATGAGTCAGCTTGGAAGCCAGATCGCCATCGTTAGTCAGAAGCAGCACACCTGTCGTGTTACGGTCCAGACGGCCTACCGGATAAATACGTTCCTGGCAAGCGTTCTTCACCAAATCCATAACAGTCAGACGTTCTTGCGGGTCATCGGATGTCGTCACGCAATTCTTCGGCTTATTCAGCACGATATACACCTTGCTTTCGATCTGAACCGGCTGTTCGTTGAACAAGACCTTGTCCTGACGGGTGATCTTCGTACCCAATTCGGTTACCACTACATCGTTTACCTTAACAGAACCTGCCTGGATAAACTCATCAGCCTCGCGACGTGAACAAACGCCGGCGTTGGACAGGAATTTATTCAAACGGATCGGTTCGTTCGGATCAGCCAATACTTCCTTATACTTCAACTGTTTCTGGAAGTTGTACTTGGCATTCGGATTATAATCACCCGTGCGGCGATTATTGTTCGGACGCCGGTTGTTATTGTAACCACCACGTCCGCCGCCATTATTGCCATAAGGACGGTTGTTACCGTATGAAGGTCTGCCGCCGCGATTGTCGCGGTTGTCGTAAGGCGAGCTTACGCGGGTATCTCCTACACGCGGTCTTCTTTTCTTTACGCCGTCACCCGATACTCCTTCACCGGCCGGAGTAGCAGAATATGCTTTACCCCTGTCTTCATAGCTGGGACGAGTCGGACGATTGTACGGACGATCGCCGCCATAAGAACGGTCATTGCCGTAAGAAGGACGATCATTTCCGTAAGACGGACGGTTGTTTCCATAAGAAGGTCTGCTGTTGTAGCCACCTTCACGATTGTTACCATAGCCACGGTTTCCACCATTGTCGCGGTTATACGGTTTATTGTAACCGCCGCCATCGCGGTTATCATACGTACGTGGGCGACTCGGTCTGTCCCCATAAGAAGAGCGGTTGTCCCCATAAGAGTTATAACCGCCACGGTCATCCCGATTTGGACGGTTATACGGTCTCCGTTCATAGTTGTTTCCCTCAGGTCTGTTATAACCTTGATTGTAAGGTCTTCTTTCAGAATCCTGGTCTGTGTTTTCCCGTCTGATACTTGGTATCACCTTTCTTGGACGCGGTTGAGATTCATCTCTTTCTTCTGTGCTCATTTGTTGTAAATTAAATGATAATTAACTACTTGGTAACCTCACGGCTACCTATTGTTTCTCACTAAATACCTGTATAATTATGCGGCGTTATCGCCTTTAATTCTGCTTTAACGGCATCACTCACCTGCAACTGGTCGATAAAATCGCTGATCGATCCGGCTGTAATGCCTTCGTTTGTACGGGTTAAGGCTTTCAATGCTTCGTAAGGCTTCGGATATCCTTCACGACGAAGAATAGTCTGAATACCTTCGGCTACAACAGCCCAGCAGTTATCCAAATCCCGGTACAATGCATTCTCGTTCAATAACAACTTACCCAGTCCTTTTGTTAAACTTTTGAATGCTATTTCGATATGGGCCATCGGCACGCCTACATTGCGGAGCACCGTAGAGTCTGTCAAGTCACGCTGTAAACGTGAAATCGGCAACTTCATTGCCAGATGCGTCAGGATCGCATTTGCCATTCCCAGATTACCTTCTGCGTTTTCGAAGTCGATCGGGTTCACCTTATGCGGCATTGCGGAAGATCCCACCTCACCGGCTTTGATCTTCTGTTTGAAATATTCCATCGAGACATACTGCCAGAAGTCGCGGCACAGGTCGATCAAGATCGTATCGATCCGTTTCATTCCGTCGAAAATCGCGGCCAGGTTGTCATAGTTGGAAATCTGTGTGGTCCATTCCTCACGGCTCAGTCCTAACACTTCATTCACGAACTTATTTCCAAATGCCTTCCAGTCATAGTCCGGATAAGCCACATGGTGCGCATTAAAGTTACCGGTTGCTCCGCCGAACTTGGCAGAGACAGGGGTCGCTTTCAACAGCTTCACCTGTTGTTCCAAACGGTAAACAAACACCATTACTTCCTTCCCCAAACGAGTCGGAGAAGCCGGTTGCCCGTGCGTCTTGGCCAGCATGGATACTTCCGCCCAGTCTTCGGCATATTTCTTCAACATGTCGATCACCTCCTGCAAACCGGGATAGTACACCTCGTTCAGTGCATCCTTGATAGACAGGGGGACAGATGTATTGTTAATATCCTGAGATGTCAATCCGAAATGGATAAACTCCTTATACTCCTGCAAAGACAACTGATCAAACTTTTCCTTAATAAAATATTCAACTGCCTTTACATCATGATTTGTTACACTCTCGATCTCCTTAATGCGGGTTGCGTCCTCAACTGAAAACTCGCGGTAGATTTTCCGCAAAGCCTCTTTGTTCTCCGCAGTAGCCAAAGCATGAAGCTGCGGAAGGAATTCGGACAGAGTAATAAAATACTCTATCTCTACCTGCACTCTATACTTGATGAGTGCATATTCTGAAAAGTAAGCCGCCAGGTTCTCGGCTTTATTTCTGTATCGCCCGTCTACAGGCGAAATTGCTGTCAGTGTCGAAAATATCATATACATTATTAATATGGAGCTGCAAAGTTACTATAAATCTTAATACATATAGGTAGAGAAACAGTTTTTTTCTACTTTTTCTCTAAAATATTTGGAGGTAATAAAAAAAGCCGTATCTTTGCAGCGCTTTAGAGAGATAGAGCGTACAACTTACTTAATGTAGAATGAAAGGGCGTTTAGCTCAGCTGGTTCAGAGCATCTGCCTTACAAGCAGAGGG
>URZO01000141.1 GCA_900552465.1 uncultured Parabacteroides sp.
AAAGTCATTCTTATTCCCCTCTTGAGAGGGGGAAGGGGGTGTGTTAAATACATGCGAGTTGATAATTAATATGTTTGCGCATAACACACCCCTTAATCCCCTCTCGAGAGGGGAAAGAGATAGCTTTTGATACCCATTCTTTCCTGGTTACTGGTCAAATATACAATGATATATAGCGTTTACCGTTCGGCAATCGGTGTATAGACCTGCTCTTCGAGTACATTCTTGTAGGCCGGGCGGATGATACGTTTCCCTTCGAAGTTCAGTTCTTCGATGCGGTGGGCGGTCCAGCCGACGATACGGGCCATGGCGAACAGCGGCGTATAAATCTCCTGCGGCAACCCGATCATCTCATAGACGAAGCCGGAATAGAAATCGACGTTCGAGGAGACGCGTTTCTTCGTTCCCTTATGCTTGGCAAAACATTCGATGGCGCGTTCTTCGAGCAATTCGAGGAAGGCAAACTCTTCTTCACGTCCTTTCTCCTTGGCCAGATCGCGTGCCAGCTCTTTCAGGACAACGGCACGGGGATCGGAAATCGTATAGACGGCATGGCCGATACCGTAGATCAAGCCGGTCTTGTTATACGCATCCTTATTCAGCATCCGCATGAAATAGGTGTCTATCTCATCGATGTTCTTCCAGTCGGCAATGTTTTCCTTCAAATGATGGAA
This sequence comes from uncultured Parabacteroides sp., assembly GCA_900552465.1. Taxonomy (GTDB): domain Bacteria; phylum Bacteroidota; class Bacteroidia; order Bacteroidales; family Tannerellaceae; genus Parabacteroides. The sequence continues at coordinate 675 of URZO01000141.1, forward strand.
CATATCGACTACCTGGATATTGGCTCCCCCGTGCAACGGGCCTTTCAATGAGCCGATACCGGCAGCGATGGAAGAATAGGTGTCTGTTCCGGTAGAACTTGTCACGCGGACGGTAAAGGTCGAGTTGTTACCGCCGCCGTGTTCAGCCTGCAGGACAAGCAAGAGGTCGAGCGTACGCGCTTCCAGATCGGTAAAGTCTTTCTTAAGCATGTGAAGGAAGTTCTCGGCAATCGACAGGTTCTCGTGCGGGTGGCGGATGTGCAGCGAGCGGCCCTGCTGGCTGTGCCTATAAATATTGTAGGCGTAGGCGATGATGGTTGGGAAGCGTGAGATCAGCTCGATCGACTGGCGCATCAGGTTGTCGCGCGAGGTGTCGTCGGGGTTCGGGTCGAAGGTGTACATTTCGAGCACGCTTCGTGCCAGTATGTTCATGATGTTCTGTCCTTCGAGGTCGAGGATGTTCATCTTCGTTTTCTGTTCGAGTGGCATGCTGTCGCAGATCAGTTCCCTGAAACCGGTCAGTTCTTCCTTGTCGGGTAGTTTTCCGGACAGGAGCAGATAGGCGACCTCTTCGAAGCCGAAACGTTTTTCCTTGATCAGACCATGCGCGATGTCTTCCACATCATATCCGCGGTAAAAGAGTTTTCCGGGGATTGCCTTCAAGCCGCCTTCCGGCAGGCGTTCGTAGCCGACGACGTTACCTATTTTCGTCAGACCGACCAGTACGCCCGTACCGTCTTCGTTACGAAGCCCGCGCTTCACATTGTATTTTGGAAACAGGTCGTTGTCTATCTTGCAAGCCTCTTTGGATGCATCGGACAATTTGTAAATGATATATTCCTTTTTCATCGTAATAAATTTAAATTGAATTTACATTATAAAAAACTTATTGCATTATCCGTAAAACGTATTTTATAGTGCTTTGTCACGCAATTTTGCACCATAAAACATGTATTATGGTACTTCGTCTTGAAATTTTGTACCCAAAAACACGTTTTTTGGTGCTTTGTTACGTGATTTTGTACCACAAAACACGTTTTATGGTGCTTTGTCACGTGATTTTGCACCATAAAACACGTTCACTGATACAAAAAGTTTGTATGTACTACCGTAGAACACGTTCACTGATACAAAAAGTTCGTTTGTACTATCAGCAAACACGTTTGCTGATAGTATGCAACCATTTTTTCAGGTCTCGTAGACGATTTCTACTCTAAACTATAGTATCGACATCACATATTCTCCGAACTCTCTCGTTCCGAGTGAATGACCGTTCGGCATGAAGCGTGCCAGGTCATGTGTTGCACGTCCTTTGGTGAAGGCGTGTTCGAGCGCGGCGGTTATCAGCCGTCCGGCTTCGTTCCAGCCCATATATTCCAGCATCATGACGGAGGAAAGTAGGAGCGAACAGGGGTTGACGATGTTCTTGCCGGCAATGTTGGGCGCCGTTCCGTGGGTGGCCTCGAAAATGGCATAGCCGCTGTCATAATTGATATTGGCTCCCGGAGCGATGCCGATGCCGCCAACCATGGCAGCGAGCTGGTCGGAGACGTAGTCGCCGTTCAGGTTCAACGTGGCGATGACGGAATATTCTTCCGGGATCAGAAGGGTATTCTGCAGAAAGGCGTCGGCAATCACATCCTTGATGACGACCCGTCCGGCTGCTTCCGCCTCCAAAAGAGCGGCTGCTGCGGCGTCTTCTCCCTGCTCCTTCTTGATTTTCTCGTATTGGGGCCAGGTAAATGTCTTGTCGGCAAACTCGCGTTCAGCCAACGCGTAGCCCCAGAGTTTGAAACCGCCTTCGGTGAACTTCATGATATTGCCTTTATGCACGAGCGTGACACTGGGCAGGCGGTTCGTGATGGCAAACTCGATGGCGGCACGGACCAGGCGCTCCGTCCCTTCCACAGAGACCGGCTTCACGCCAAACGAGGATGTTTCGGGGAAACGCACCTTCGTCACCCCCATCTCTTCAGTCAGGAAACGGAGGAATTTGCGTGCCTCGGGTGTCCCCTGCTGCCATTCGATACCAGCATAAATGTCTTCGGTGTTCTCGCGGAAGATATACATGTCGACCTTTTCCGGCGCTTTGACAGGCGTCTCCACCCCGCGGAACCAGCGCACGGGACGGAGGCAGACGTAGAGGTCGAGCGTTTGCCTCAGAGCGACGTTCAGCGAACGGATACCGCCGCCGATAGGTGTCGTGAGCGGCCCTTTGATCCCGATCATGTATTGGTGGAAGGCATCCATCGTCTCGTCGGGCAGCCAGCTGCCGGTCTGCTTGAAAGCCTTCTCCCCTGCCAACACTTCCTTCCATTCGATTGCCCGCCGTCCGCCGTATGCACGGCCGATCGCTTCATTGACAATACGCTGGCATACCGGAGTGATCTCGGCGCCGACGCCGTCACCCTCGATAAAGGGGATCGTTACTTTATCGGGAACAATGAGGCGCCCGTTTTCTTTTGTTATTCTGTTCATATGCTTAACTGTTTATTAGTTTGATTGATTATTAGTTGGAACCTACTCTTTTAGTACAGATTCTTAATGTGGCTATGCCACATGCCGCAGGCTCTCTTTTGCCGTTGATTTTAATCAACGGATGAACAAATGCCCGGCTTTTCCGGATTCCTCTGTGGGCTTCAGCCCCTTTAAATAGCTATGTAGCCTTCCTTTATTAAAGGGGCTGAAGCCCACAGGAGAAGAGGCTTTGCCTCTAATCATTTTAAACCGTTGATTGAAATCAACGGCAAAAGAGAGCCTGCGGCATGAGGCAATCCTCGCTTGTTAATACTCCGGCAAATTATTCCTGTATCAATGTGCCGTATTCAACGCCGAGCCTGCTTTGAACCATTTTATTTGTAAATCATTATAGGTATGATTGACAGCGAAGGATTCTTCCGTGCCGTCGGCATGGTAGAGGATGGCGGTCAACGGGCGGCCGGGAGCAAAATCTTTCAGGCCGATGATCGAGATTCTGTCTTCTTCGCGTATCTTCTTGTAATCGTCCTTGTCGGCAAATGTGAGGGCGAGCATACCCTGTTTCTTCAGATTCGTTTCATGTATGCGGGCGAAACTTTTGGCAAGGATTGCTTTCACATTCAGGAAACGGGGTTCCATGGCGGCATGTTCGCGGGAAGAGCCTTCCCCGTAGTTTTCTTCCGCTACGACGATAGAGGAAATGCCTTTCGATTTATAGAACTTGGCAACGGCGGAGACGGCTTCATATTCGCCGGTCAACTGGTTCAGCACGCTGTTTGTCTTTCCATTGAAGGCGTTTACAGCTCCCATCAGCATATTATCCGAAATGTTTTCCAGATGTCCGCGGAAACGAAGCCAGGGGCCGGCCATCGAGATATGGTCGGTCGTGCATTTGCCTTCGGCTTTGAGCAGGAGCGGCATCTCGATCAGATCCTTGCCATCCCAGGCTGCAAACGGCTTTAAGGCCTGCAGGCGGTTTGATTCGGGATTGATGGCGACTTCGATGTTACCGCCGGTCGGAGCTATATAACCTTTGTCTTTCACGTCGAAACCATTGGGCGGGAAGTCCGTTCCTTCCGGTTCTTTCAGCTTGACTTCGCGACCGTCAGCGGTCTTTAAGGTATCGGTCAGCGGGTTGAAACAAAGGTCTCCCGCGATGGTCAGCGCCAGTGTCAACTCCGGGGAAGCGACAAAAGCATGCGTGTTCGGATTGCCATCCGCACGTTTGGCGAAATTTCTGTTAAAGGAGGTGACGATGGAATTCTTACGGGTGTCATCGTCGGTATGGCGTTTCCATTGTCCGATGCACGGGCCGCAGGCGTTCGCCATGATCGTGGCGCCGACCTTCTCGAAATCTCCGATCAGCCCGTCGCGCTCGGCCGTATAGCGGATCTGTTCGGACCCGGGGTTGATGATTAATGGGGCGGCTACCGGTATCTTATCCTCTGCTGCCTGGCGGGCAATCGAAGCCGCCCGGCTCAAATCCTGATAGGAGGAGTTCGTACAGGAACCGATCAGCCCTACTTCCATCCGGCGGGGCCATCCGTTTTCTTTTACTTTTGCGGCAAACTCGGATATTGGCGTGGCGGCATCCGGCGTGAACGGGCCGTTGATATGCGGTTCCAGTTCGGAGAGGTTGATGACGATCACGCGATCGTAGAAGGAATCAGGTTGTGCCTTTACATCCATATCGGCTTCCAGGTCATCGGAAATGGCGGTCGCCCACTCGGCGATACTGTCACGGCCTGTAGCACGCAGATAGGTGGCCATGTTCAGGTCGAAGGGGAAGAGGGAAGTCGTTGCTCCTACCTCGGCGCCCATATTGCAGATCGTCGCTTTTCCGGTTGCAGAGAGGGAGGCTGTTCCCGGGCCGAAGTATTCGATGATGGCGTTCGTCCCGCCCTTCACCGTCAGAATCCCTGCTAATTTCAAAATCACGTCTTTCGGGGAGGCCCATCCGCTGAGACTACCGGTGAGCTTGACACCGATCAGCTTCGGCATCTTCAACTCCCACTCCATGCCGGTCATCACGTCAACGGCGTCAGCGCCTCCCACTCCGATGGCGATCATTCCCAGACCACCGGCATTCGGTGTGTGCGAGTCGGTTCCCACCATCATACCGCCGGGGAATGCATAATTCTCCAATACGACCTGATGGATGATTCCGGCTCCCGGTTTCCAGAAACCGATACCGTATTTGTCGGAGACGGATTTCAGGAAGTCATAAACCTCGCTGTTGCTTTGCGTAGCGGTGGCAATATCGGTCTTAGCTCCCATATTCGCCTGAATCAGATGATCGCAGTGAACAGTTGCGGGAACGGCCGACTTGGACTTTCCTGCATTCATAAACTGGAGCAACGCCATCTGTGCGGTGGCATCCTGCATCGCCACGCGGTCCGGCCGGAAGTTCACATAGTCTTCACCACGACGGAACGCGTGCATATCCGATTCGTTATACAAATGTGCATATAAGATTTTTTCGGCCAGGGTCAACGGGCGGCCAAGGTGTTTGCGGGCTGCATCCACCCGCTTCGGGAAATTAGAATAAAAGCTTCTCAGCATGTCAATGTCGTACACCATATCTATTCGTTTTAATTGTTAATCATGTAAGTGTTGTAAAAATAGTATATAATCAGATACCTTTCAGTCAATAATTTCTATGGCCCGATAAAGGATATCTATAAAACATGGATTCCCGCTACATCTATAAATAGAACGTGGCGGGAATCTGTTTTGTTCAATGACTTTATTTATTTCTCCAACGACTCTTTCCATTTAGCCGCATAGCTGTGCAGGATGGAGGCGATCCCCTGCCCGATGCGTACGTAATCTTCCCGCTTCAGATTGGCAAGCGAGCAACGGATGGACCATTCCGGCGCATCGAATCCGCCACCGTTCAGAAGTACCAAAGATGTTTCCTGGGCAAGCCTGAATACAACATCGACCGGCTCATAATTCTCTTGCAGATACTTCACAAAGCCATCCCCGTAGAACTTCTTCGCCCAGACCAGCATGTCGATCTCGCTGTAATAGCCTGCCCGAAGCGGATCGTCGAGCAAGGTAAAGCCGGTGTTCTCCCAAAGCGTATGCAGACGGTCGTGTATGACCTGCTGCATCTTTTTCTTATAAGCGTTCTCATGATCCAGCAAGGAGAACGAAGCGAACAGGGACATCTGCGTTTGTTGCGGTAAAGACAATCCGGCAGTATGATTCAATGCGACCTGGCGGCTGTCGGCAACCAGGCGGTCGATAAAGCGTATCTTCTCCGGATGCAGAGAAAGGCTGCTGTAGCGTTTCTTCAACTGTTCCTGTCGCTCAACCGGCAGTTCTTTGATCATCCGGTCATAAATATTATTCTCATGCAAGGCGATAACGGCCAGACGCCAACCTGTCGCCCCGAAATATTTGGAGAAGGAATATACGCAAAGAGTGTTCTCGGGCAGTTCTGCCATGATGGAACGAAAGTCCGGGATATATGTAGCATAGACATCGTCCGTGATGATCATCAGATTGGGATTATCGTGGCGGACAATATCGACAAGACGCCGCATCAGCCCCGGCGTAAGTCCGTAGGAAGGCGGATTGCTCGGGTTTACGATGAAGGCAGCCTTGACAGCCGGATCTTTCAGGACGTCGAGGTCTTTTTCCAGGTATTGCCAGGTATGGTATCCTTCGTTCGTCATTTTACAGGCATGGATTTCGGTTACATCGAACAGGTAGCGGGCTTGTTCCGGAATCTCTATATAGGGTGTGAACACCGGGGCGAACAAAACGATTTTATCACCTTTGTTCAACAGGAAATTCTGTTGAAGGGAGTCGAAGATATAACACATGGCTGCCGTCCCTCCTTCGGTGGCAAAGAGATCGAATTTTCCCTTTGGCGGATGATTGTCGCACAGCTCCTGCTTCAGATAATCCTCGACGACTACTTCCGTATATTTCAGGATACGGTCGGGAACAGGATACTGATTACCGATAACACCTTCCGCCCATTCATACACCAGATCGTTTTCATCGACCCCTTTTTCATTCACAAGGTAGTCGTATGTGTCTTTCAGCAGCGCCATACCGGGCGAACCGGCATGTTTCACCAGAAACTGGGTGAAACGGGAAGCGATACGTTTCTTATCGGGGACACCGGCAATGCCGACCATCCCTTCGGTAAATTCCGTACTCCGGGCACATTCTTCCAACCCGAACTGCCCGAGCAGGAAAAAGGCTTCGCGGGGGACGGTACTGATCCAGTTCGGATTACCGCGTCCGGCATTCAGCATAATGTGGGTACTTTTACGGGCGCTCTCGTCCGCCAACTCTATCAGGATATTTTTCAGCTCGAACGGGCTGATCTCCGACATCTTCTTTTCGTATTCACGAGTGATTTTGTGTTGCATAAAGAATAATTTAATATAATGGATTTGTAAAAACAGTTGATTTCGATCGATGGTAAATGATGATTTATGGATGTGTTTATATCGACCGATGGTAACTCCTTCCCCTCTTGAGAGGGGGAAGGGGGTGTGTGAATTTTCTTTGATAGACAGAAAGATAACACACCCCTTATCCCC
>URZO01000142.1 GCA_900552465.1 uncultured Parabacteroides sp.
ACCGTGTTCATGGCGGTGGTTTTGCCGGCACCATTCAGGCTTTTGTGCCTCAGGAAATGCTGGCAGGTTTTGTGGAACAGATGGAAAAAGCTGTGGGTAAGGGCAGATGTCATGTACTGTCCATTCGTCCCGCAGGCGGTACAGAATTGATGAAGGTTTGAGAAAAACAGGAGGGATGCTCTATGGCAATTTTGGTATTGGGTGGCGCAGGCTATATCGGTTCTCATACGGTATATGCTCTGTGTGAAGCAGGCAGAGAAGTAGTGGTTGTGGATAATCTGGAAACAGGACACGCAGAAGCGGTACATCCTGACGCAAAGTTCTACAAAGGCGATATTTCCGATAAACCTTTCCTGAACGATGTATTCCAGAAAGAAAATATCGAAGCGGTTATTCATTTTGCTGCTTATTCTCTGGTAGGGGAAAGCGTGGAAAATCCCCTGAAATATTATGAAAACAACTTGAGCAAAACAAGAGATATGCTGGAAGTTATGGTAGCCAACGGCGTGGATAAATTTGTGTTCTCCTCCACAGCGGCGACATATGGTGAACCTGAACGGGTACCCATTCTGGAAAACGACCGTACAGAACCCACCAACCCTTACGGTGAAACAAAACTGGCAATGGAAAAAATGTTCAAATGGACAGGTAATGCAACAGGTCTGCGTTATGTATCCCTGCGTTACTTCAACGCTTGTGGCGCCCATGTCAGCGGCAACATCGGGGAAGCACATAACCCCGAAAGCCATCTGATTCCTTTGATTTTGCAGGTGCCTAACGGTCAGCGGGAATTCATCAGCATTTTCGGCAATGACTATCCCACACCCGACGGCACATGTATCCGTGACTACATCCATGTAACAGACTTGGCAGATGCGCACATTCTGGCTGTGGATTATTTGCTGAAAGGCGGTCAGAGCGACATCTTCAATCTGGGCAACGGCGTTGGTTTCTCCGTAAGAGAAGTTATCGAAACCGCAAGAAAAGTAACAGGTCATCCCATTCCTGCCAAAGAAGTGGCACGTCGTGCCGGTGACCCCGCACAGCTCATTGCTTCCAGTGAGAAAGCGAAAAAAGTCCTGGGCTGGAACCCGCAGCATGACAGTCTGGAAGAAATCATTTCCACAGCATGGAACTGGCACAAAAATCACCCCAATGGTTTTTGAGAAAGGGGAAAGACATGGTATATAAAGCAATTCGAGATTTGGCGCTCTACGGCGTCAGAACAGGGCTGATTACAGAGGCAGATGTGCCTTATGTCATCAACCGTTTGATAGACGAAATGAAACTGGATGCTTATGAAGAACCCACAGGCGAAGCGGAAACAGATTTGGAAACCATTCTGGCTGTTCTGCTGGAAGATGCCTGCAAACGGGAACTGATTCCTGACAGCATCGTATATAAAGATTTGTTTGATACAAAACTCATGGGTGTCATGACACCTTTCCCTAGAGAAGTCATTGGGAAATTCCGTGAACTTCATGCAGAAGACCCGGAAAAAGCAACAGATTGGTATTATGACTTCAGCTGTAATACAGACTACATCCGCAGATACCGCATCAAAAAGGATATGCGTTGGAAAACCATGACAGAATACGGTGAAATCGACATCACCATCAACCTGTCTAAGCCGGAAAAAGACCCCAAAGCCATTGCTGCGGCAAAACTGGCTCCCCAGAGCGGTTATCCCAAATGTATGCTTTGTCGGGAAAATGAAGGCTATGCTGGTCGGGTGAATCATCCCGCCAGAGAAAACCACCGCATCATTCCTTTGCGGATTGCGGGAAATGACTGGTTTTTCCAGTATTCCCCTTATGTGTATTACAATGAACACTGCATCGTGTTCAATGGACAGCATGTACCTATGAAAATCGACAGAAATGCTTTTGCGAAAATGTTCGATTTCATTAACTTCCTGCCTCATTACTTTGTGGGCTCCAACGCAGACCTGCCCATCGTAGGCGGTTCTATCCTGTCCCATGACCATTTCCAAGGCGGACGTTATACTTTTGCCATGGAACGGCCAGTAGTCGTAGAGTTCCTGGATGTGCTTTTGCTTGGCCTCATCCTTGGATTGCTGCGCGTCGTTCAGGTCCAGAATGTTGATCTTGCCGATCATGAATGTTTCGATGGATGTCTTATAGCGTTTCTCGGCGATCACATCGGCTTCCTGGGCGATCTCCAACTGGGCCGCCTGGTTGTTGAAGTTCTCGACCAGCAGGAAGATATCCTGGTTGAAGCTGATCTCTTCCTGGCGTATCTTGGAAAGGGTCACATCGCGATTGGACTCGGCGACCTTCACTTTCCCCCGGCGTTTGCCCCAGTCGAGGATCGGGATCGTCATGCCGACTTCGATCACCTGGTTGCCTTTCAGGCGGTTGTAGGCGGCGTCGAACGTGTGGTCTTTCCCGGTATACCCGACAGAGGCGAACAGGTTGATGCTGCGGCGGTTCCCTTTTGCGGTGGCGACAGCATAGTCGGCTTCCAGCTGGCGGCGGCGTATATTCTTGGCAAACGAGTTGTTTTCCTGTGCTTTCTGCAACACCGCCTGATAGACCATCCGGAGCGAAGGGGCCGATTCGGGAAGGATCGGTTCGATCACCTCCTGCTCGCTCAGGCCTAAGAAGGCGCGCAGGCGGAACATATTGGCGTTGAGATTGGACTGTGCCTCCGTCAGTTTCCCCTTCATCTGCAGGGCCGAGAGTTTCAGTTGCATCAGTTCGCTCTCCGAGATATGTCCGATCTTACGCTTGGCGATGGCGATCTCGTACAGCTTATTGGCATTCTCGAGGTTCTGACGGGCGATCTGAAGGTTCTCGTCGGCCAGCAGCAGGTCGAAGAAATGGCCGATCGTGTTCAAGGTAACCACCTCCACGCTCTCGATGTAGGCGGCTTTCGCCTCCTGGTAGCGGACCGGCTCGATGCGGCGTTTCCATTTCTGGTCGTTCACACCGAATATTGGCTGCGTCAGGGTCAGCCCGACGGGCACGCTCATATATTCGTTGAAGGCGCCGTGCCCTAACTGGCGGTTGAAGTCGAGGGAAGAGTTGAGCGAGATCTTACCGCCGGTCAAGGCGATATTCTGGTCGATCGAGATCTCGCCGTTCAGCCCGAGCGCGTTGTTCTGGACAAAGGTGTACGAACCGTCGGACTGTTGGTATTTGGAATATTGCTTGCTGTAGGAAGGAAGCTTCCCCGTGAAGTTGATTTCCGGCAACTGGTCGGCGACGTGCGTACGGTATTCCCAATAGGCCGTCTTCAACTCATTGAGGGCAACCGCCGCGTCGACCGATTGGAGTTGGGCCAGATTGATCGCCTCTTTCAGGGTCAGCCTGATCGTATCTTGTTCCTGCGCCTGCAATCCGGCAACAGGCAACAGGAAATAAAGAATGGCTATATAGATCTTTTTCATCGCAATAAATGTTTTGCCATTCCTCTGGCAAAAGCTATGCCAAAAAGATACACAACTGATTATCTGCACTGTATCTTAAATAATAGTGTCCGAAAATGAACACTGTGTCCGTTTTTGAAGTATTATTCATATCTTTGCGCCAATCACTCAAAACAATAAATAAGATGAAAAACAGCGGCTTCACTTTTCGCAAACGACTGGCCAGTTTCCGGTATGCTTTTAACGGCATCCGTTTATTGATACAAAAAGAGCAGAACGCATGGATACACTGTTTTGCTGCTATTTGTGTGATTATAGCAGGCTTTTTCTTCGGTTTATCCATGGCTGAATGGATCGCAGTTATTATCGTTATTGGGGCCGTATTGTCGGCAGAAGCAGTCAATTCCGCCATAGAATCACTTGCAGATCTCGTCTCACCCGAATACAACGAAGCCATAAAAAACACCAAAGACCTCGCAGCCGGCGCTGTCTTAATTATGGCTATTGCCGCTGCAATAGTCGGATTTATTATTTTTCTCCCAAAACTCGGTATTTTACTCACTATTTAAAATAATAATCCGTCCTTCCATTGTTTTACAATTCTCTTTGTTTATATTTGTGCCATTATTAACAAAATATTAAAACAGGAGATTATGGCACGCACAGTAAATTACCCGAAAAGAGCAGAGAAAATCAAAGAAATGATCGATGATTTAGTAAGAGAAATGGGACATTATTCACGCTCGAGAATGCCCAGAAAAGACAAAGTCAAACTTTCTGATATCGACTTTGAAAATATCGACGTCGTAACATTAATGCAGGTACAGGCCCGTATCAGCCGCCTCATCCTTGAAAAAAGCAAAGAATAAGGAACGAGGACATATCTATAAATGAGACGAATTATCCCCCTTCTTTTTATATTATTTATTTGTTTATCGGGACAAGCGCAAGAGGTTGAGGTAAGCGGAAGCCGCAAGGCTGTCCGTACATCCGGTGATGTGTTGGCATTCGTAACGCCTGTGGCAAGTCTGGCCACCGTATTGGCGTTGCAGGATTGGCAAGGATTGAAGCAAGGCGCTTTGGCAGGAGTTTCTTCTATAGGTATGACGTATGCCCTGAAATATATGATCAAGAAAGAGCGTCCGGACGGCAGCGACAACCATTCGTTTCCTTCAATGCACACCTCGGTATCGTTCACAGGGGCAGCGTTTATCCAGCGGCGTTATGGCTGGAAATGGGGCATTCCCGCTTATGCGGTCGCTTCGTATGTAGGCTGGAGCCGGACATATGCTAAAAAGCACGATTGGTGGGATGTAGTGGCGGGAGCCGCTCTCGGAGCAGGAAGCGCTTATATCTTCACCCGCCCGTTTGCTGCAAAGCACAACTTGTCCATCAGCCCGGTAGCGAGCGATAAACATTTCGGAATATACGCTTCCATGACATTTTAAAAGAAATAAGCCCGGTCCTGTAATCACTACAGAGCCGGGCTTTAAAACAAAAACAAATAGTGTTTATAGACAGTTATTCATAATGCAGTGCCTCTGCCGGCGCCATCTTCGCAGCCTTATCGGCCGGAAGCCAGATCGCAGCCACAATAGCCACAACCAGCACAACCCAGGTTAAACAATTGGTCAGGACGAAACGCAGGACGGTCCGGTCCGGAAGGTAGACCGCCGGAGTATTGCTGTTCCGGCCCAACGTATCGATCATCCCGAGATACACGAACTGCATCTCGATCAGAACAGCCGGGATCATCATCACCGTCAGGAGGCAGATGCCTTCACACAACAGCATCTTGCGTATATCGGCACGCGTCGACCCCATCGCCATGCGCAGACCAATCTCTTCGCGCCTCACCCGAATGCGATACCAGAACGTCCCCATCACACAAAGCATGATATTAATAAGGAAGAAGAGCGTCATGGCGGTTCGGATGCGGACACTGCTCGTCATTCCGAAACTGAACTCCGTATCTTTATTGATCCGGTTATAAGATTTCACCCCTTTCAGGTAGAAGTTGCCGACGCGTAGTTCCCGGCTCATCGCATTCTTGAAGTCCTGCTGGAAACGGGCATCCGGCACGGATTCGCGGGCACGGACGGCGATCTCCATTCCACCTATGTTATCGGCATTGATCCGCTCGGCCTGGTAGAAAGTCAACTGGGGGCGTTGGTAGTCGAAGCGCTTCGTATCGCCGATCACGCCTTTCACAATGTAGTTATAGTCATCGGGCTGACGTGGGTTTTCCAGTATCTGTCCGACGGCATTGCCATCCGGAAAGAAGGTCTCGGCCGACAAGCCGCCAAGCACGATCGCTTTCGGGTCCGACCAGTCGAAGTCAGCTACAGAGACCGGTTTGCCATCCCGTGTCGTATAGCGGAAGACCTTCAGGAAGTCCGTCCGCGGATCAAACGTGAGAACCTGCCCGCTCCCCTCGCGTGTCGTATCCCGGCGGCTGCGGAGCCAATTGCCGGAATAGTTGCCACTGCCCGGCGTGCTCCAGGTCGTCAGGACGGCGACTTCCTCGACATCCTTATAATCGCGGATGCGGTCGAGCAGGCGGTAATAGTTGTTTTCGAGGGCGGTCGAGTCGCTTTCACCCGGTTGATAATCCGGATGTTCCGGCGGGAGAAGCGCCACGTTCACCTGCCAGGTATGGTTCAGGTCGCGGTTGGAAGGCAAGCTCTTGTTATATTCCAGGACAAAGAAATAGTCCACAATGTACCAGAGCAGGCAAAACACCAGCAATAACTCCACTCCGATCCAGATGTTGGCCCGTTTACGGTTCCATAACTGTTTTAATATATGTTTCAACATAAGGCTACTATTTTGCGTTCAACGAATAAATGATCTGACGGTGTGAAGCCCTCCAGGCCGGTATCAGTGCAGAAAGCAGGTTCAAGACGAAGCACACTAAAAGGGCGATGCCGAACACCCGGAAGTTCATCAGCATCTCCGGCGTAAAGACCACATCGACCCCTTCCGGCAAGACCTGGGCAAAAGACGCATCGATCTGTAAGATCCAGTCGCGGCTCAGGTAGATCAGCAAGTAGGAAAACGCCAGTCCGAACAGTCCGCCGAAGAAGGTAAAGAGGAAGTTCTCCGAGAAGATCTGCCCCATCAGGGTCCCGGTCGGAGCGCCAAAAGCCCGCCTGACGCCCATCTCGGCCAACCGCCGTTCCATCCGCGAATCGGTCATCCCCGAGAGGCTGACAGAGGGCACTAACAGCAGGATCAGGACGATCAGCCCGTATTGAAGGAGTAGCTTTCCAAAGTCCGGAGCGACGTTGCTCCAATAGCGGAAAGTGGACTGCCAGTAATAGTCCGGCTGCCCTAAAGCTGAGAACGTACCGCCGTCGAGCGATTTCCCGTAACGCTCCACCCGCTCTTCCGCCTCCTGCTTCAGCGCCTTCAGGTCCGTACCGCGGGAAGCGAGTATGTAGGCGTTGAATTTACCCAATACGCCGGTGTTGTTCCAGCTATCGTTCGGCTTATAATCATCCGCCGTCGTGTAGGGAAACCAGATCTGCGCATAGGTATTCTCCGTCACCAACGAAGCATCCTGCACGACGCCGCACACCCGGTACTGCCTGAAGTTCACCGAGATATACTTGCCCGTGGCCTCCTCGTCACCAAAGAGCCGGTGCGCCAGGCTCCGGGAGATGACAGCCGTCCGGATCGCCGACTGCTGATCCGCCCCGGTAAAAGCCTTCCCTTCGAGAAAGCGGAAGGGGAACACCTGCCAGAAACCTGTATTCACAAACTTGACCGTCACCGGCAACTGCACCGGGTCGCCTTCGGGCTGCACCAGGAACTCGTCGTCATTGTCTCTTGCGATCAACGCGATTGCCTCCACGCCTTTCAGCGACCCGAAGCAGGCATCGATCATCCCCTCGGAAAGGGAACTGCTGGACTGTCCGTCACTCTCACGGGTGAACGTCCCGCTCTTGGCCACCAGAATCCGGTCGCGGTTCGTCTCCGGATAGATATTCGCCACCTTCATATAGAAGACAATTGACAGCACCATCACCATCGACACCGACAACCCCGTCCCGACAATATAGATCAGGCTGAAGAGGCGCTCCTGCCGGATCAGGTTCCAGGCTTGTTTGAGATAGATTTTCAACATATTGTTTGATATTAGATGTTTATATTCACAATTATATGATGATTTATCGGTGCGTTTATATTGACCGGTGGTAACTCCTTCCCCTCTCGAGAGGGGGCAGGGGGTGTGTGAATTTTCTT
>URZO01000143.1 GCA_900552465.1 uncultured Parabacteroides sp.
CGATATAAACAAACTGGTAAATCATCATTTATGGTTCAGGATGCGGCAGGCTATTTTGCGTTCCCACGTCGGAGCGCGGGAACGGGATGGTTCAAATATTCTTAGATGTGAACTTTTTTAACCGAGTAAAAATAATAATCGCCTAAACCCTTCAACCCTTCATGAATTCCATATATTCTTTGTTTTACAAAGGATGCATGAGTGAAGGGTTTGCTTCTGGAGGAAATGAACCTTTCATGTACCTTTCTGTCGAATCATTCATCCTTTGTGTCGCTTATAAATCAATGTGTATGGTGAAAAAGATGAATGGTTGAAGGGTTTACGGATTATGAATTAACTTTCAACTATCCCGCTCCCGTCCCATAAAATATAGCCTTAAGAGTAAAAAATATACCCTACTACCTATCCGGCAACAGGCTATAGGGTAGCGAGTAACAGGGTATAACCAATTCTGGGAAAGGTCATATCTTTTGCGGAAAAAGGTCGGCACCTTTTTAGAAAGCGATGCCTACTCTTTTTTTGAATATACGGATTGGATGAAGTCTGCGAGTCCCTTTGTCTCGTCCAGGTCGAGCTTGCGGCGGATGTCTATCTTGCGGTGGTAGATGGTCGATATGCTCTGTCCGGTGACGACATTGATTTCCTTCGTGGTGAAGCCGGCGCATAGCAGGCAGCAAAGCTGAATCTCCTTCTCGTTCAGCAACTCGCCATATTGTTTGACTAATTTCGTATAGAAACCGTTATAAGACGCGTCGATGATCGGATAAAGCTCTTCCCAGATCAGCAGGCGATTGCCATTTTCTGTCCCTTCCACAGGATTGGCCATTTGGCGGAGAAGTTCCTGGTTGGCGCTGGTCGGCGAGGAGGCAAGCAGGCGGATCAGTCCCAGTTGTTTCAGCAGGATGCGGCGGAAGAATGCGCCGTCGGCAGCCGGTTCTTCGGCCGTATTCTTCCGGGCTTCGTTCAACAGATGTTCCAATGCCTCAGCCTTCTCTTCGGATGCGATCCAGCGTTGCCTGCGGTTGCGGATGTAGAGGTACAGGATACCACCTGCCAGGATAACGGCACAGAGGATTCCGGTCAGCAAGAGTTTGAGTTGCTGTTGGTGCAGGCTGAGCGTATATTGCTTTTCCAGAAGAATCTGCTGATTCCGGACGTGCTCGTTGTTAATCAGTCGCTGGCGATAGGAGGCTGTGTTGATCGAGTCGTTGTAGATAAACTCTTTTGTCCGAATGTCTTTGGGCGACAGGGCGTAGCTGGCTGTTGCATATAAAGTGCTGAGCGCGTTATGGGCGGTCGGGTAGTCTTCCTTCACCCGGATGACCTCCTCTTTATAGGCTTCCGCTGCCCTTTGGTAGCATTGCAGGGCAGAGTCGGGCTTGCCCATTGCTAAATAGATATAACCTTTCGTACAGGTACTGGAATATAAATAGCGTTCGGGGTCGATAGCGATCGCTTCGTCAAACAGTCTTAACGCCTCGTCTGCATCTAACCCGGTCATGTTGGCACAGTTGCTCAGGTAGAAAGGACGTCGTTGCAAAGGCAGCTGGTAAACCAGTTCCAGGCATTTGTGCGTATAATAAACAGCCGAATCCGGATGCAGCCCCTCAAAGTTGTAGCTCACAGCCAGTTCGTAATATGCTTCCGCCTGCCATTCCAGATCGGTGGTTGCGGATAGTAGCTTGTGGGCATACTGCCGGGCAAGCGGATAGTTTTTCTGATTGATATGGTCGTTGTGCAACAGGATCAGTTTGGCGTATAGGGCCGGAAAATGGTTCTGCTGGTCGTGCGGACAGACTTCGATGGCATGGCGGTAGAAGGCATCCGCCCGGTCGAACTGTTTCAGCCACTCCTGCCGTTGTGCCTCCAGGCGGTAACAATCGCGCAAGCGGGCGGAGTCGTGGGCGGCGGTGTAGTAATCGATAGACCCCTGCAGCAGCGAGTCGGTCACGTACGACTGGTCTGTGTTACGGCGTCCCGTTGCGTGCAGATACCAATAATCGGCCAGCTCTTTTCCTGTCAGCCGTTCGGGGAAACGGATTTGTTTGAGGAGAAGGAGCGTGCTGTCCGGGTTCTCCCGCAGGCAGCTTTCCGCCCGGTCGAGCAGGTCGCGGTCCGATGGCGCCGTGCATGCGCCTGACAGGAGGACGAAGAATAGTAAGATATAACCTGTTATCGCGGAAACGTACCTGTTCATGGAAGTGTCTGTTTGAAAAATGTTTTCGCAAAGCTAAGAAACTTTACTTGCATAAACAACTCTTCAATAAATATGCTACAGACGGTTAAAGTCGGTTCTCTTTTGGTCAGGTATGGATTTATCTGTATCTTTGTTGCTGCGTTAATGATAAGAAAGCATGGCAGATACGAAGGAACAATTTGAAAAAGTAATATCCCAGTGCCGGGAGTTGTTTGAAAAGAAGTTGAAAGATTACGGTCCGTCGTGGCGCATTATGCGTCCGCAGTCGGTGACCGACCAGATATTTATTAAGGCAAACCGGATCCGCAGCCTCGAAATAAAAGGCGTGAGCATGGTGGACGAAGGCATCCGTCCGGAGTTCGTGGCAATCGTCAATTACGGCGTGATCGGGCTGATACAGTTGGCAAAGGGATTTGCCGATACGACCGATATGAGCAATGAAGAGGCGCTTGCCTTGTACGATAAATACATCACGGAAACCAAAGAACTGATGTATGCCAAGAATCATGATTACGATGAGGCGTGGCGCGGCATGCGGATCAGTTCCTACACGGACCTGATCCTGATGAAGCTCTATCGTACGAAGCAGATCGAGAGCCACGGCGGCAAGACGATCGTCTCCGAAGGCGTCGATGCTAACTATATGGATATGATCAACTACGCCCTGTTCGGGCTAATAAAGCTTGAATATGGTGAAGAAGAAGGAGGAGGGTGCGTCAAAAGTCATTCTTATTCCCCTCTCGAGAGGGGGAAGGGGGTGTGTTAAATACATGCAAGTTGATAATCAATACGTTTCGCATAACACACCCCTTAATCCCCTCTCCAGAGGGGAAAGAGATAGCTTTTGACACATCCCGTACATAAAAAATAAGAGACAAGTGAAAAGTAAAGATACCGTTATAAAGATATTGGCAGAACTCTGCCGCCTGCTGATCGGAGTCGTGTTTATCTTCTCCGGCTTTGTCAAGGCGGTCGATCCGGTGGGAGGGGCGATCAAGATAGGTGATTATCTGACTTCCTTCGGACTGGACAAGTTACAGCCTTTTACGGTATTGCTGTCTTTCAACCTCTCGGCTATCGAGTTTGCATTAGGTGTCTGTATGTTGTTAGGCGTGTACCGGCGGTATGTTTCTTTCCTCGTGCTGGTGTTTATGGCGTTTATGACGCCGCTCACCCTGTATCTGGCCCTTTTCGATCCCGTGTCGGATTGCGGATGCTTCGGCGATGCGCTGGTCATTACGAATTGGGAGACATTCTATAAAAACATTGTCCTTTCTGCTGCGGCCGTTACTGTGTTCATCTATAACCAGCGGCTGTTCCAGTGTTTTACTTACCGCGTTTATTGGTTTGTCGCCCTCTATGCTTACCTGTTCGGGGTGGGCTTTGCTTATTATAACTACAATCACTTGCCTGTAATCGATTTCCGCCCTTATAAGATCGGCGCGAATATCCCGCAGTTGATGGAGATACCCGACGGCGCTCCCGAGGATGAATACAAGTATTCGTTCGTCTATGAGAAAGACGGGGTAAAGAAAGAGTTCTCGCTCGAAGACTATCCGGCAAACGACAGTAGCTGGACGTTCGTAGAGTCGAAGACCGAACTGATCCGGAAAGGATATGAAACGCCCGTTGCCGGCTTTAACATCTATAACGGCGAAGGAGAGGACGTGACGGATGAAATCATCCGCAATCCCGGTCCGGTTCTCCTCCTGATCTCCCCGAAGCTGGAAGATGCCGACGACGAACGGATGGACGAGATCAACAGCGTGTATGACTATGCGCTTGAACACAACATACCGTTTTACTGCGTAACCGGTTCATCGCCGGAGGCAATCGATACGTGGAGCGACAATACCGGCGCCGAATATCCTTACCGGATGGCCGACGAGGTGTTGCTCAAGACGATCATTCGTTCCAATCCCGGACTGGTGCTGCTGAAAGACGGCACGATACTGGGCAAATGGCATTACAACGACATTCCGGCGGAGGAAGATGTGAAAGCGGTGATGGACGGCTGCTTAGACGGGCAGCGTATAAAAAGTAAAGAAGATGTTGCGCTCGCAACCAACTTATTAACTTTTACCGTACCTTTGCTCCTTGTTTGGGTGTACGACCTGTTGCGCTTCCGGCGCAGACGCAAAGAGAAGAAATAACTATTGTATTACATAATTTAATTAATTAAGTCATGAGAAAGAATATTGTTGCAGGAAACTGGAAGATGAACACTACTCTTCAGGAAGGCCTGGAATTAGCAAAAGGATTAAACGAAGCCCTGAAAGGCAAAGCTATCAACTGTGATGTAATCATCGGTACTCCGTTCACTCACCTGGCAAGCGTTGCTGCTGCTATCGACACAGACAAGATCGGTGTTGCTGCTGAAAACTGCGCCGACAAGGAAAAAGGTGCTTACACAGGTGAAGTCTCTGCCGCTATGGTTGCTTCCACAGGTGCAAAATATGTGATCCTGGGCCACTCTGAAAGACGTGCTTACTATCACGAAACTCCGGAAATCCTGAAAACAAAAGTAGAATTGGCTCTGGCTAACGGCCTGACTCCGATCTTCTGTATCGGTGAAGTGCTGGAAGAAAGAGAAGCCGGCAAGCATTTCGAAGTGGTAGACGCTCAGATCAAAGAATCATTGTTCGATCTTTCTGCTGAAGATTTCGGTAAGATCGTTCTGGCTTACGAACCGGTTTGGGCTATCGGAACAGGTAAGACTGCTACAGCTGAACAGGCTGAAGAAATCCACGCTCACATCCGTGCTACACTGGCTGCTAAATACGGCAACACAGTAGCTGACGATTGCACAATTCTGTATGGCGGTAGCGCAAATGCAGGTAACGCTAAAGAATTGTTCTCTAAACCGAACGTAGACGGTGGTCTGATCGGTGGTGCTTCTTTGGCTGTTGATAAATTCATGCCGATCGTCGAAGCATTTTAATGACATTATCTTGTAGGGAAGGAGCGGTTCTGCTCCCTCCCTCTCGATTTGAACATAAAAAACAATCACAATGAAGAATTTCCCTTGTATCATTTTATTATTCATGTTGCTGGCCTGTGTGACCGGAGCGTCTGCACAGACAAGTGTCGACGGATCGGTTCAGACAATCTTCGATGATCTCCAGACCTCGAAGCCGGGTAAAGGCGAGGTGATAATCAATCAGCCCCAGGCTCTCCGGGATTTAGTTGGAGTACGCTTGTCGGGTGATAATGTTGAGAAGACGGACAGCACTGCTTTCCTGAAGATACAAGGTTTCCGGACACAGGTTTTCTCCGGTAATAACCAGCGTAAGTCGAAAGACGAAGCGTTTGATAAGGAGAAGAAGGTTAAAGAGCTTTTCCCTGACGTCCCGACTTATGTTACCTATACCGCTCCGTTCTGGAGGTTGCGTGTAGGTGATTTCCGTTCGCACGAAGAAGCGTATCATATGCAGCGCCTGCTGATGACAGCTTTCCCTTCGTTCGGAAAGGAAATGTATATTGTTAGAGAAGAAGTAAAGATCCCTCTGAATTAACAGTGGCGAAAACTCTTTCGCCCTCCTTTATTATATACACAGAAATGATAGAAGAAATAAACGACAAGACCTTGGCGGCACGTGAAGAACTGGCAGGCCATTACAAAGGAATACTCGGTTTGCTGGGTGAGGATGCCGAACGCGAAGGTTTACTTAAGACGCCGGAACGCGTAGCGAAGGCTATGCAGTTTTTAACCAAAGGATATAACGAAGACCCTGCGAAGGTATTGGCTTCCGCCATGTTTCAGGAAGAAGATTACAAGCAGATGGTTATTGTGAAAGATATCGATTTCTTCTCTCTTTGCGAGCATCATATGCTTCCATTCTTCGGGAAGGCACATGTCGCTTATATTCCTAAGAAATATATTACAGGCTTAAGCAAGATACCCCGGGTGGTGGATATCTTTGCCCGTCGTTTGCAGATCCAGGAACGCCTGACGATGCAGATCAAGGATTGTATTCAGCAGACACTCGATCCGCTGGGCGTAATGGTCGTGATCGAAGCACAACATATGTGCATGCAGATGCGTGGAGTGGAAAAGCAAAACTCCCTGACTACTACTTCAGATTTCACAGGCTTCTTTCAGCAGGCAAAGACCCGCGAGGAGTTTATGAACCTTATTAAGAGCAACAGATAGTTGTCATACTAAAGACAAGGCTCTGCCATCCCTATGGCAGAGTTGTGCCACTAGGATGGCAGTGCCCTGTCATGCCTATGGCAGAAGTTTGCCAACCGCATGGCAAAATACCTTTGAGCGTAGGACGGAGCGGCTTCTTGCCCGTACGGCGCTGATATCGATCAGGCGCGCAATGTCTTGTGAGGTAGGATTCCTGTAATTCATCGCCTTATTGTTTTTACTTGTCGTATACTTTGCCGTGTTCCCCTATGACCGAGCAGTTCTGCTGTTCGATCTTAAGCCGTTCGGCATATTTGCGGAGTTGCGCTTTATGCCGCTCGCAAGGAACAAGGTCTTTTTCGATATCGCCGCGCGGCGTGGCTTTCAGACGCTTTTGTCCGGTCCGGATGATCTCGACAGCGCGGGAATACTTTTGCTTGTCGTTCCGTATGCCGTCCAAGCAAGGGCTGACCTCCGGGCGGTCGAAGGATATTTGCGCGGTCAGTTTCCGTCCGTGGTGGTTCAGATCCCATATGTTTACATTGGTCAGTTGTTTCAGTTCTTCTATTTCCTGGTTATATAGCGGGCTTCGTCCGGCCAGTGTCGTGTCGAATGCCGATTCGTAAACCGGGTAGTAAACACCGTTCAGGTCCATCCAGGTGTAAAGGACTTCCTTATCTTTGGCCGATAGCTTTACGCCGTGATGGTCGCCGTCGATCACTTTGGTCAGTTTGCTGGCATGCGATCCCCAGGTGTAAGGTTCCTGTATCGGGGCCGGGCCGCCGCCTACCAACGTGATTTCTTTCTTAACGTACAGGTTTACGTAAGCAGCATTAAAGAACGGGTTCTTGTCTTTTGCCAGTACGAGCTTGTCGCGGTTCTTCGGATCGAAGTCGTGACAACGGACGCAACTTTTATCCAGGATGGGTTGTACCTGTTCCATGAACGAGAAGTTCTTTGGGGCTTTTCCCATCCAGCCGTTCAATTTGACCGGCGCTTTCTTCAGGGCCAACGGGGTCGGCCCCATATTGCTCGGTATGCTCAAGCGGTCTTCGTGGCAACCGATACAGCCATTCACTTCACCGGACATAACCATTGTGCCGCTTCGCATGGACTGGATCATCTTTTTATCCTTATCCAGCAACTGGAAGTAAACGAACGTGCCGGAGGGAACTTCGAAGTTGGCGGAACCGTCGGCTTCTACCGGGACTTCTCCCAGGATACGTTTGTTCTCGACTTACGGATACCAGTGGATTATCAGCAAACGCTGGAGCATGGAAGCAACCGTCGG
>URZO01000144.1 GCA_900552465.1 uncultured Parabacteroides sp.
CCCACATGGATGTGCCACGGCCTCCTGTCCCGACAATGGCAAGGCGGAGTTTTTTATTTACAACCGATGAAGCATTTGCTGTTTCAGCACTCACTTCTGATAACGGATTTAATAATGCAGTTCCGGCAATCGCGCCTGTCGCTGCCAAGAAATGTCGTCGTGATATTTTATTCATAACCATTTATTTATAAGTTTATTTATAACCTTGATTTTGGACAAACACATCTAAGTTTGTAACCTCATACAATGCATCCTGAGGAAGAGGGCGGTAAATATGATAATCCTTAATCAGCGTAATGTCCGGATTATGTTCTTTCACCCATTCGACAAGTTTTCCTGAACGCTTAAGCATATACCAACGATTAAGCTCACATCCAAGTTCACGCGCACCTTCTTCAAGAATAAAATCCATATTCATATCAGCAGCTGTTACCTTCTGCTCTCCCTCATGCCCTTCAATTAAGGACCTCTTCCGTAACTGCGTAATTATTTCCGCCGCTTTCTCCGGTTGATTTACTCTCACATACGCTTCTGCAAGAGTTATATATACTTCTCCCAAACGCATTAATATCAAGTCCTTAAAGCCTTCTTCACGTTTAGCCTCATCACGACTGGGATCTAAATATTTCGTCATTGTATGGTGGCAAGATCTGCCATTGAGTGTCGGAATACCAGTGGTAATATCATAAAGATCAGTAATATTATCAACAATAATACCTCTGTCCTCATAACTCTTTACAAACTCATCAGAAACCACATCCAATGTCCGGATTAACAGTGTATCGGAATAATCAGGATCGTTATTCCAATTATCGGGAATTCTGCACCATGCAGTCTGGAACGTCTGTTCCCGGCGTTTATCATATTTATTAAATAGACTGATATAATAATAGGTAGGCATCGTACAACGATATTCGCGGCCATATACACGGGAATGGCTCCATAATCCATCTATATTGTTATTCGGATTCTTAGCCGATTTATTATACCAGCCGACAAAGTACCGATGCATACTATTCGCATCTATTTCATTCAGATCCATACCATTATATACTAAGTCACTCGTATATTGTATCGACCAGATTATTTCATCATTGATTTGATTATTCACATCAAACACAGATGCATAGTCATCCAGAAGCCTGTAATTATAATCGTTCATTATTGAATTACACAACTTAATCGTCTCTTCGTAACACTGCTGTTTAGTATATCCGGCACCTGTAACAATCGCATCATCATAAGCTGCCAATGCCATCAACACACGCATCTTCAACGTTTTTGCCACACCAATATTCATACGTCCCCATTTTGTATTCTGAGGAATATCCAAATGTTGGAAAGCAATATCCAGGTCTTCCAATATCTTTTTATAAAATACGGCAATTCCCGGTTGATACCCTTCTGTTATCACAGACTGGGAAGGTGTATCCGCATAATGAGATGCCGGGCCGTATGTTTCAACGATCAGGAACAGATAGAAAGCGCGCAAGGCATGGATTTCCGAGATCAACTGATTCTTTTTATCCTCATGGTTAATCGGGGTTTCCTGTATATATTGCACACCCAGGTTCGCGACGTTCAAGCCTTTGTACAGATATTTCCAATACTGTGAATTCCAGCGATTCGATATCAGAAGAGGATCATTATATATCATCGCTTCTTCATAAGGCCATCCGACACCATTTGTAGCATAAGTAGTCAGGTCCGTTCCACAATCCGCAAACTTATACAACCGTTCTGTCAAATAACGATTACGTTGATATACACTTAAGATAAGAGATTCGACCCCTTCTTCTGTTTTCGCATAAGAATCACTGATCAAGCCTTTAGGTTCTTCTTCCAGGAAACTACACGAGAAGCAGCCTAAAGAAGATATAATTAATAAGAAAGTTACTACGTTTTTCATAATACATCATTTATTAGAATGTTACATTAACTCCAAAATTATAGCTGCTGGGAACCGTATAGTTAATATTAGGCTGTTCCGGTATAATATCAAACTCTGCTGCCTTATACAAATAGGCAACATTTCTCATCTGTACGTAGAAACGCAATTTCCTTACCGGAATCTTGTTCGACAGAAGATTTTCAAAACTATATCCCAACGTTACATCCTGTAGTTTAATATGGTCACCTTTCTGGTAACCGTTCGAAGTACGATAAGTATCGTAACCGCTGGCCTGATCCGCACGTGGATAACTATTTGTCGGATTATCCGGAGTCCAGTAATCAACATCAGGAAGCCATCTTTGTCCATCCATTGTAATATCATCGTATGGTGCAGGTTTTACCAAATATCCCCATCTTGAATTCAGATTAAAAGAAAAATCAAAGTTCTTGTACTGGACATTAGCACCTAATGAAGCAATCCATTTCGGACGAATTTGTCCTAATATGATACGATCATCCGCTGCACTTATCGAGCCGTCTCCATTTTGATCTTTGACCTTTATATCTCCAACCTTTGCATTGTATTCAGCAGCGGCCTCTTCTTCTCCCAATTGCCAGATACCCAGTTTTTCATAATCATAGAATACGCCCAAGGGTTCACCTATAAACCATTTATTATTAGGGAGATCCTCACCACTGATCAAAGCCGTAATCTTTTCCCAGTTTCTCGATGCATTCAACGAGATATCGACATTCAAATCTTTCGTTCTGACCGGATTATAATTCAAATTAAATTCAACACCGGAAGTTTCTGTCTCCCCGATATTCTGCCAGATGTCATTGAAACCTGTAAACGAAGGGATTGTTCTCTTCATCAGCAAATCGCTCGTCTTTGTCTTATAGTATTCGAGATAGCCATTCAACTTATTATTGAATAATCCAAAATCCACACCAGCATTTACCGTTCTGGATATTTCCCAACCCAGATCCAGATTAACGATAGAAGTCGGGCTATAGACATAGAGCTTATTTGAAGAATCCTCTCCAAACAGGTAAGCATACTGAGACAAAGAAGCCAGTGTCTGATAAGGAGAAATAGCCGTATTACCTACAGTACCATACGACACACGAAGTTTAAGGCTGTTAAGCCAATTCATATCCTGCATAAAGTGCTCATCCTTCATACTCCAGCTAATACCTCCGGAGGGAAAGACCGCCCATTTATTCCCTTTTGCCAAACGTGACGAGCCATCTGTTCTGAAAGCAATATTAAAGTAATACTTGTTCTTATAATTATACCGCAATCGGCCTAAAACAGAAGCCAAAGACCAGTTTTCAAAACTACTTCCGATCTTGATATTCTCCGTATTCGTTCCCAGATTATGATAAGATGTATATTCAACCGGTTGATTGTCTCCCGACAAGGTTCCCTTATCATATCTCCGGCTCTGCATCTCACCGACAAGATCCACAATGACATTATGGTCGCCAAAATTATTTTCATACGTAACAATATGGTTTAATGTCCACTGATCATAATTATTATACTCCTTGCCGGAATTAGTCTTGACTCCTTTCCCCTTATAGGAGTCTTTTCCATAAAAGTAACCACGTTTATAATCGGAGAAAATATATCCGAAGTTCGTATGCATACTCAGCCATTTATTAATCTTGATGTGAGAAGTCAGATTAAGATTCAGCAAATTACTTTGAGCATCATCGGCAAACTGTCCCGGAACATTATCTGCAAGAGGATTATATCCGGATGTATTCAACGGATTCGGGAAATAATTAAGATCTCCATTCTCCAGATACGGATCAGACAGCGGAGTCATATACAGTATCTCGTTGTTTAGCTTCTGGAAGCCGGATATATTATTCCTTTTCAATCTGATAGTTGTACCCAATGTCCAGAAATCAGCGAGATCATGATCTGCCGTCAATGTCAAATTATAATTTTCAGCATCATTCGTTTTATAATACCCTTCCTCTTTATCATATTTGAACGATAGCAACAGGCGGGTCTTCTCCCCACTATTGCTGATACTTAAATGATAACTTTGTGTCAAAGCATTACGATACAACAAATCCTGCCAGTCCGTATAATTGCCATCTCTGATCATATCGAGTTCCGATGGGGTAAAAACATCCTCATCTGTAAAAGGATTGTCCCATCCATGCGCATATCGGTATCCGTCACGACGAAACTGAGCATATTCTTCTCCCGACTGCAACTTCATCATGTGGGGTACATTCACCCCAAGATATGAATTAAAATTCACCTCACGGTTGACCCCCTTTTTTCCTCTTTTAGTCGTAACAAGAATAACCCCGTTTGCACCCATAGAACCATAAATCGCTGAGCTTGCTGCATCTTTCAGGACTTCAATCGATTCTATATCATACGTGTTTACGCTACCTAAACTGCCAGGAATACCGTCCACAATAATCAGAGGGCTGTTCCCTGCATTCAGAGACCTCGCACCACGAATAAAAATCTGTTGGTCATCACCTGCATACCGGGCCGACTGAATATCCAACCCGGCCACTTTTCCCTGTAAGGCATCCTGGACATTGCTCGTAGAAGCAGCACTAATAGTGGCTCCTTTAACCGTCGACATAGCACTTACAATATCCCTTTTTCTGGATGTTCCGTAACCAATCACGACTATCTCATCCAAGTTCTCCGTATTCTCTACCAAAGAAATATTCAGTACCGTCTTTCCATCAATCTTTATTTCTTTAGTATTATAACCAATATAAGAGACCTGTAAGACCGCCGAAGGCGAGGTTTCCAGACTATAGTTACCATTCAAATCAGTCACCGTACCATTTGTCGTCCCTTTTTCCACGACATTCGCACCGATAATAGGTTCGCCTCTTTCATCCTTTACGACACCTGTAATTTTCTTAACATCAGAGGATATTGAGGCTTTCTTTGAAATAATAATATGCCCGTTACTGAAGGCTACAGTACAACCTGTTCCTTCCAACAACTGTTCCAAGACATCTTTCACATTATTACCAGCCGGTAATTGTTTAATGACACGTGAATCGTTCACATCCTGTGTATTATAGTCCACAAACAATTTTGTTTGCTGCTCAATTTGTTTGAAAGCCGCCTTTAAGGTTAAATTATTTCCAGACAAACGAACTTGTTGATTCTGAGCAAAAACAAACGAGCTACTAATAAACAAAGCTCCTATCACAAATATTCGGAAAAATGTTTTTCCCGCTTTTACATGTATTAGATTAGTTAATTTCATATCTTTGTATGTTTGAAAAAATGAATATTAATTATTTTCAACGTTTTACGTTGAGTCTTTAAAAGTTGCTATTCGGTTTCAAACGCCGGAAAGAGGGATTTTCGCACTTTCGTTCTTTCCGGTTTTCTTTTGTTCATTCTATTCTCCTCCTCTATCTAATTTATAAATACTACATTTCCTTTTATTTTATAGCGAATACCTACTAATTGCTGTAAGACATTCAAGACATCCTCCAATGTTTCATGCGGGGCGAACTTGACATTATAATACTCACCGGCATATTTCTGGGAGTTATAATGGATCGTCACATTGAACTTACGCTCCAAAGAGGCCATCAGAAGACTGAAAGATACATTCTCATAAATCTGGTAACCGCTACGTTTCATCTTATAAAGCAAGGCATCGACGGGCTGAACCGTCACTGTATGTTCCGTATGTGAATAAATCAACTGTTCATTCGGTTTCAAAATGGCAGACTGGTGCTCACCGGACCTCACATCGACCTTAATACTTCCCTGCTCCAAAATAGTGCTCGTACATGAATCACTCGGATAGGAAGCGACGGTAAAAACAGTCCCTAATGCCTGTACGGCCAAATAAGTCGTCTTAACGATAAAAGGCTTCTCCACATTCTTCTGCACTGAAAAGGAAGCCTCGCCTGTCAGGTAAACCGTACGCGTTTCCGCATCCGCAAAATCTTTCGGGTAAACAAGCAATGAACCCGCATCCACCCAAACGCGGGAGCTATCCGGAAGAATCACCTGCCGGCTTTCGCCATAAGGGACAAACAACTCCGCCATCTCTACATGCCGGGCAGGTTTCAGGCGATCCGTAACGAAAAAGGTTGCCGCTCCCGTCAATAGCATCAATGCGATTACCGCCGCATATTTGATCCACCCGCGATACATCGGGACGGTATTCCGGCGGACCGGTTCAAGCTGTAAATGTCTTTGCAGAACATCCCAATCTTCGCGGGTCTCGGCAGTCGCTTCTGCCGATGACTGTTCCCAAAAGGCTTGCAACATATCGATCTTTTCAGAAGCTCCGCCTTCCGCCCGTAGCCAACGTCCGAACAGGACACGCCCCGAACGGGAGAAATGCTTTCCGAAATAAAGTTGTATGATTCGTTTTATATTGTTGTCGTTTTCCATAAAATCCCGTGCTTTATAATGGAGTCGGCTTACTACGGAAATACACACAACCTAATATGCATTTTTTTTCAATCTCTTGTAAAATAGTTAGCATACACCTGATTTACAGGCAAATATTTTTTTGCATAATGCGAGTAAATAAGATACTTTATTTAGAATCGCAGATTTCGGGGAACAAAATACACGATAGCGGACATCGCGGCGAAGCGGCAAAAGATACAAATCGCCATGATTAACCTCGACAGCCAGATATTTATTATTACTGACCGACATTCCGGTAATATCAGTATAGCGTATTATGCTTCCATTTACCAGTAACCGATCTTTTGTATAATCGACTTTCAGTTGTTTCATATCGTCCAGAAAATAGTTCCTGTACGCATCCAAGACTTCCCGATATTGCTGTAATGGCATTTTAGTCACTTTCATAATATGATAAATTGATGGGAGATATTAAAAAAAGGGAAGGTATTTAGGAGTGGCTTTATAAGAAAAGTATCGTTTGCACGCTTGATGTATATATACAGGAAGGGCGCAGGAACTGAACTTTACGAAAAGATAGGCCTGCAACAGCCCTTCACACCATAAAGTCAGTCCTACGCCCCCTTTACCTATATAAATATAATACCTGCATATTTTAAATATACAGATATAACCATTTTATATGTAAAGGGTTTGCAGAACCTTCTTTATACATCCGGCGTAAAATAAGTGTTGCAGTTTATCTTTTCGAATATATAAATCATTTTCCTACAATCAAGAGTTGCCCGCTTGGCATTCTCTTTTTCCCTTCGACAAAAATAACAAATAATAATCAAAAAGCAATATCGATCCGGCTATATCTACCAATTACATGAATATAAAGATGAAAGAAACTCATCTTTTGACGAATGTGAACCTAATAGACACGAATATCAGATTCACATCTGCCAAATTGTGAGTTCTTCCGTATTTCCGTCTCATAGTTATGGTTTTGGTCAATCATAACTATAATCTGTACTCTCCATAGTTATGAGCAAAGTATGCAAGAGGGTTCGTCTCTAAGAAAAACTGAACCTGTAAATGATGATTTGTCAGTTTGTTCTTTTAATGGGGCAATGCCCCATGCCGTAGGCTCTCTTTTGCCGTTGATTTCAATCAACGGATTGATAAG
>URZO01000145.1 GCA_900552465.1 uncultured Parabacteroides sp.
GTTGAGCGACGTGCCGATCACCACGAAGATATCGCAGTCTTCCACCAGGCGGATGGCAGGGTCGATCATCGGGACGGCCTCGCCGAACCAAACGATAAAGGGGCGGAGTTGCACGCCGTGCGGGTCCTTGTCGCCGATATGCAGGTCGGGGTTCTCCGGCGAGATATCGTATGTCGTATTCAGGTCGCGCACGGAGCAGGCTTTCATCAGTTCGCCATGCAGGTGGATGACGTGGCTGCTACCGGCCCGTTCATGCAGGTTGTCGATATTCTGGGTGATGATCTGGACGTCGAACTCTTTTTCCAGCTCGGCAAGCCCGATATGTCCGGCGTTGGGTTTCGTGTTCAGCAATTCCCGGCGTCGCTGATTGTAAAAGTTGAGTACCAGCTCCGGATCGGCCGCAAAACCTTCCGGCGTAGCCACATCTTCCACCCTGTATTTCTCCCACAGTCCGTCCGAATCGCGGAACGTCGAAATACCACTCTCGGCGCTCATCCCGGCACCTGTCAGCACGACTAATTTCTTTTTCATAAGGCAGTTGTTCTATATTCCAGACAAATATAGGAAAGAAAAATCATTCCGGCTTCCCAACTTTGCCTGCAAATAGGATGGCGCCCGTACTTTTTTCTTTCAGCACGTAGCCGAAGGGGTGGTCGAAACGGATTTCGGCGGGCTGGGAAGGTCCAACGCCTGTCGTTGCTGTTCCTCCTATTGTGACAGCGGCCGCCTCTGTACCGGATTCGTTCAGTTCGATGAATGTTTTCTGTTTAAGAAGATCAATATAAAGTCCGACTGTAGTGGACATCTTTGTGAAGTTAGCAGAATAATCGTTGAAAGCATCTTGGATACCGAGGACTTTCATACTCCCGATCAGATCTTTTTCTGTTTGGATCACGAAACGGGGAAGGTATATCGTCATATTGACAGGATACATATTTTCATCCCAGTTAATCCCTGTTTCCCGGTCCAGGTCTGCGATTACTTTATCGATGTCTTTTTTCTCCGGATCGGTCGGGATGAAGAGGACCATGCTGAATGATTCGTTTCCGTAGGGCAGTTCTACTACCTGTACGTCTTCGTCGACATAGTAATTATTGCTTTGTGTTTGTTTCATCGTCGGGACCTTTACTATTCCACCGTTTGCCAGGTAGAACGGTTCGTCTTTCGTGTCCGATTTCTTAAACTCGTTTGTCCAGACACCTTTAAAGTAGATGGCGTTGATCAGGTAGCTTACCATATCATCAGATATCTTGTCGATGATTTCCGGAATCAAGCCGTTCGTTTTCTGTTTACACCAGCTGTTGATCTTTTCCTGCGTGCTGTTGTCGAACGGTTCGTTGCTGACTTCCGCGTCGTAATAGGTTTTAT
Source organism: uncultured Parabacteroides sp. (assembly GCA_900552465.1). GTDB lineage: Bacteria > Bacteroidota > Bacteroidia > Bacteroidales > Tannerellaceae > Parabacteroides. The sequence goes on from URZO01000145.1 coordinate 1,369, forward strand.
TGGTTTGGATAAACTCGGGTAGCAGCGTGTAGCTGTTGTTTACCCACAAGCTGTTGGCGTTCGTGAAGATCGTCCGTCCGTCCAGTTTGGGCAGTTCGGTCTGCATCATTTTCACATACTCGTTGATCTGCTGGTTGGTGAAACCTTCAAAGCCGAGCGTTTTCTGCATCTCTGTGTATGTGTTGCCGTCCGCACCGTTCAGGATCATGCCCAGGCAAAGGCTGGCGCTTAGGGGCGAGATGCAAAAGTTTTCCTTATTCTTTTCCGATTTGGCAATTTCCCGGTAAAAGTCGAAGGAAAACTTTTGTACTTGTGTATTGATCTCACCTGATTTGGTCGATAGCGGAATATCATAACGCGGAGTGTCTTTCCCGATATTCCCGCCGTCGTCGCTCGTACAGGACAAAAGACAAAAGGTAAATAGAATCGCTGATAATAGTGTCGTTTTCATAAGGCATATATTTAAGTACTTACTAATATATAGATGCACATTGGATCGGATTAGTTGCATGGAAAAGACAAAAAATCAGTGTGTTGAAACACCCTTGTTCCCGCGCCCCGCGCGGGAACAAGGGTAGTTTTGTACACCGCCCAGCTGTCAGCGGATCGGATCAATCGTTTTCTATCACACGAATGATGTCGAAGTAGAATTCGCCGGCCACTTCCGCACCTTTCTCTACGGTTCCGGTCTTGGTGTCGTAGATGTAGATGATGGCATTGGCGTCGGCTTCGGTGTTTACGCCGATGTATGCTTTCTCGTTGAAGAGAACGGAACGCTGTGAGAAACGGCCGCCACTGTAAGCGAGTTCTTTGCCGTTATAGCTTAAGCGTGTTCTTTGGTTCGTGGTAAGGTCGATGATGGAGTAATAGTGGCTATAGCTGTCGATTGCCGTGCCGGCTGCATCGTTACGTGAATAAGCAAGAGCTTTGCCGTTGCCCAGGTACTGGATGGTGAGCAGCTTGCCGTCCGGGTTCGGATATCCTTCGTAAGTAGGATCGAAATCGGTCTCGCCATTCTTGATGCGTAGGAGGTGTCCTTGTTCAACCCCGTCCTTGTCGGTCAACGCAGCAAGATAGAGGTTGCCGTTTTCGTCATACATGACACAATCCTGCATCAGCTCTCCGTAGGCGCTTCCTGCCATCTCTTCGGCAAGTGAGTTGCGCTTGTTGCTTTCTACTGTCAGGTCGGAAGGATTGAGGACTGCGGTGTAGAAAGCAGTAGTTGTCTTGCCGCTCTTGCCCGAGAGGCCGTTTTTCCCGTAATAGAAATAGAAAAGTTTTCCTGCCTTTTCATTATAGGTAAGGATGCCCGATGTCGTGAACTTCTTTGTCACTTCGCCCTCTACTTCAGATTCCGGCAGCGGGATGTCTAATGTGCCTTCGTCGATAATCGACATATTACCGGCGTTCAGCTTAGTCCAAAGTATCTTGCTTGCGTCTCCATTGGCAGCCATGATAACGAGCGTATTATCGTCGATCCAGGCGTGAGTGTACGAACGGACCTTATAGGAATTTGTTTTGAACGGGCACTTGGCAGTCTCCACTACTTTGTTATCCAGAATCTGATACTTCACGAAACCGTCTTCGCCGGAAGGGACCTGGTAATAATATTTACCTCTTGAGATGCTTTCCATGGAATAGTCTCCCAGTTCTGTTCCTTCCCCTTTGACGGTGATGGTTCCCATATCGGCCGTCAACTTGCTGATGCTGTTGACGATCGTTGTGTTCTTGCTGCTCATGCCGCCGTGTTTCCCGACTGTCAGGAAGAGATCGAAATGGTACTTGCTTTCACCGGTTTCCGGTATGTTGTTCACTTCGTCGTCATCATCTGAACAAGCCGTGAATCCAAGTGTGATCAGGGCTGTCAGGAAGGCCAGTAATGCAAATTTGAACTTCTTCATTTTTCTTGTTTTTTTAATATGGATAATTAATGAATGAATACTCTGAACTTGGCAAAGAAGGCGCGTCCCGGCTTTTGCAGCTTGTAGTTGTCGTAGGCCGTTTCGTTGAGGAAATTGTCACATTCCAATGCGATGTTGTAGCGGTCGTGCATCCATGAGTACGTGACATTGGCGTTGCAGATGTGTTGCGAAGGGATACGCGCTTTGGTGTCGCGGTTCCCATAGGCTTCCCATGTCAGGAAATACCAGTGTACCCACTGGAACGTACAGGCTGCGCGCAGCTTGCCGTCGTGTCGCAGAAGGTTGCGGAAGGTGTAGCTCGCCTCCGCGCTGCCGAACAGCCAGGGGCGGTTGGGGACATGGTTCTTATAGGTGGCGGAGGGTTTTCCGTCTTCTTTGAACTCTTGCCGGTCGCGTGCATCCTGATAGCTGGCATTGGCCATGAGTTGCAACCGTCCGTCCCAGTCGTAGCGCACTTCGCCTTCCACGCCCTTGATGTGGACGGCGGGATCGTTGACATACTGCATCATGCCCTCCTTTTCGATGACGGAGGTCTGTATGTAATTGTCCACATAGCGCAGGAAACCGTTTGCTTCGTAATAGACGGTATGTCTGCCGGCGGGACGCCAGGTCCCGAACAGGGCGAGGTTGACGTTGTTGCTCTTTTCCGGTTCCAGCGCCACGTTGGCATAGATGGTGGTCCCGTTGCCTAACAGTTCGCGGGCGATAGGCAGGCGCACGCTATGCTCGTATGAGACCTTTACGGCCAACGGTTCGAAGAACATGTAACGCAGTCCGGTCCCGTATCCGAAATAGTTCTTGGTGGTAGAACCTTGCACCTTGTTCGAGCCTGTCACGGTGGACTGGTCGGTTTGCCGGATATTGGGATGGTTCACGTAGTCTTTGGCGAAGAATACGTTCTGCATCTTCCCGTCGAAAAACGACTGGCTATAGGTCAGTCCGACGATATGCTTGGTTACGGCGTCGTTCGAGGGGACGAAACTTTGGTCCAGATCGTCATAGCGGTCGTTTCCGGTGCGGCTCAGATGATAGTTCAGGTTGAAGCTGTGATGTCCGTCCAGGCGGTAATCCAGATTGGCACGCGCGATGGTCAGCGGACGTTTGTAATGGCGCATGGAGGGTTCGCCGCCACGGATTTCGTTGCGTTGGCTCACGATGTAGCCTCCGTCCCAATAGTATTTGCGATAGGCCGTATCGACGGTGATGGAATGATCCCACGTGTGCGACAAGGTTACTTTCAGTGTCATGCCTTCTGTGAGGAAATTGTATTTATTGTAGCGCGCCGATACGTTCCAGGCGTCCGAATTACGCTCTGCCATGCCGTAGACTTTGGTCTGTACGGAGCCGGTCTGCAACTCTTTGTCTGTTTTGGAGTAGGAGGCGGAAACGAAGAACTCGTCTGCCCACGACTTGCCGACGACGCCTGCTTCTATCTGTGTCAATAACGAGAAATAGCCGTCGTGGAAACGTTTGGGGTTGCCGGTGATAAAGCGGTCGCCTGTTTCATTGCGCATCTCCACGCCTTTCATCCGGTAGTCGTTCTTCGAATAGTTGATGCCGACAGTAGGGCGCACGATCAATCCCGTGTGTCGTTCCACAAACTGCGCGTTCAGGTCGGCGCGGTGCGTGTGGAAGGACCCGATGCTGTAAGAAGCATCCAGAAAGTTTGTCTTTTCCGCCTTTGTGATGATGTTGACGGCGCCACCCAATGCGTCCGTTCCCAATGAGGCCGGCACTACTCCTTTATAGATCTCCACCCGGTCGACCAGGTTGACGGGCAGGTTGGCGAGTGTCACGTTGCTCCCTTTGCTGTCCAACGGGACGCCGTCGATGAAGTAGCGGACGGAGTTGCCGGATAGTCCGTTGATGGAAAGGTCGAAGTCGGAGCCTACGCCTCCCTCTTCGCGCACTTTGATGCCTGCCGCCCGGTTCACCAGGTTGTTGAGGTTGTTCAGCGAGTTGACGATCGGTTTAATGTCGAGCGCATTAACCGCGAATGCACCTTCTTTCAATTGTTGCGTCTTTGTTTTTCCGTACACTTCGACGGAGTTGAGGGTGACGGCACTTTCCTTTAAGGCGAAATTGAGGGTCCGGTTTGCTTGCAGGTCGAGTGCTGTCCGGATCGTTTCGTAGCCGACGGAAGAGACGACGAGTGTCAGCTTGCCGCGTGTGATTTTCAGGGAATAGCGTCCCTTGTCGTCGGTATACGTTCCGTTTGTCGTATTTTCGACCGCGATTGTGACCGATGGCAGTGATATCCCTTGCGAGTCTGTCACTTTCCCGGACAAAGTGATTTTGTTTTGTGCCGGAACGAATTGCGGCAGACAGAGAAACAACAGTAAAATGTGTACAAAGACTTTCATGTAGCCCCTTGTTATCGTGATTCATGACTTGCTCAGGGGAGAATGCACACAAAGAGAACGATTTCTTTACGCAGGATAAAGACTGATCAGGCTCGATGTTTTGCTGCTTTATTTCCCGAAAGCATTAAAACTATAGTTGTATTGGCAGGTCTTCTGACTTGTTCCGTCTTTGAATGCCTTCCCAACGATTTCTCGTCAGTGGCTATAGCGTATTCAAAGATTTGGAAGGAACTTACAGCAGCGGGTCTGTTCAGGATTTGCACCTGATTCCCTTTTCATCACGCTCCCGTAGCGGTTGGGAGCCGTGAAACCAAAACTGCGGCAAAGGTACTAAAAAAGTCTGTTCTTGCAAGAAGGCGGAGGTAAAACGGATGCGTGTTATTGAAAATCAAGTATAATATACCTATAAATAGGGATTGTATATTATCGCAGAATATACGAACTTTGCAACCTGAATAGTTGTTATATCGTATAGTTGGCGATAAATGGATAAATTAAGGACATATCTGAGGATTGCGCTTCCGGTACTTTTTATTTCGTACTTAGGATGCCTGATCGCTTTTACCCACGTTCATATCGTGAATGGGGTAACGATTGTCCATTCCCATCCCTATCAGAAAAATGACGACGGGACTCCCAAGGAAGAACATAATTACGCCGAGTTCCAGTTATTACACCAGCTTTCGACTATCCAGATCAGCGGGGCAGCCTTTGCCCACGTGTTGATTGCGGCACTTCTGACCGCCTACTGTATTCTTTCCAACCGTCCGGTCTACCCGGATCACCTTCGCCCTGTCCTGGGGAAGGTCTCGTTGAGGGCACCGCCTTTTGTCTGTTAAATTATAAATGATGATTTAACGGTTTGTTTATATCGCCCGGTGGTAACTCCTTCCCCTCTTGAGAGGGGGCAGGGGGTGTGTAAATTTTCTTTGATAGACAGAAAGATAACACACCCCTTATCCCCTCTCGAGAGGGGAAACCGATACTCCCGACACTATAATCACAAATACGAAATACACCCTAAGGGATGCATGGCCATGCATCTCTACTCGTGCCGCTGGCTCTCTTTTGCCGTCTGCTTCAGCTGACGGTTAATAAAGATGGGGGCAAAGCCTCTTCCTCTGTGGGCTTTAGCCCCTTTAATAAATATCTGTCGATAGGCATTTGAAAGAGGTTGAAACCCACATAGGAATCCGGCAAAGCCGAGGACTTATCAATCCGTTCGTTTCAACGAACGGCAAAAAAGAGCCTGCGGCATGGGGCAGCGCTCCATTAAGAGACTCATCGATAAATCAGTATTTACTAATTTAGGATAAAACCTGTTCCTTTGCGATCCCGCGTCGGAGCACGGGAGCAGGATCGTTTATATCTGCTAATGTCTGAATCTCTTGCTTTGTTTCAAGTGTTTGTATTTATCTAATGGTGGTGTTTGTGTCATTGACGTGTGTATTGCTATCATCTGTTGGGTGTTTGCTTGCTTGTTCACGAGTTAGCATATTTTATGAAATGTGATAGTGTCAAAATGGGTGGTAATGCTATCATCGAGAGTGGCGTATTTACAAAAAAGTGGCGCACACTTGGAACAATCCGAATGTGCGCCTATTGCATATAAAAAAATTGAGGGCAAGATTATCCGACTG
>URZO01000146.1 GCA_900552465.1 uncultured Parabacteroides sp.
AGGGAGCATGCCGTGTAGGACTTACCCGGGTGCAAAAGTAGATATTATTTTTTACAATGCAAGCACTTTCTTGCCCTTGCGGCGATATTTGTTTCTAATAGGCTGGAAACCTTTTGTTTTGGATGTAGTTAAAAAATGTATAACATCTCGTCCTGCTTTCCTTCCAATGAAAAGCTCCCTCTGTAAAAAATGCAAACGAGTAGGGAGGAACTTCAAGAAATTCTAAATAATCTTGTACCTTTGTTGCCTAATTCAAAAATCAAAAACACTATTTACAATGGGTGGTTTTTTCGGAACTATTTCTAAGTCGGCCTGTTCTGTTGATTTATTCTATGGCACCGACTATAATTCTCATTTGGGCACTCGCCGGGGCGGTATGGCTACATACGATAAGGAAACCGGTTTTACCCGTTCCATTCACAATCTGGAAAGTTCTTATTTTCGTACTAAGTTTGAGCCTGCTCTTTCTAAGTTTGTAGGAAATGCCGGGATCGGTATTATCAGTGATACGGACCCTCAGCCGATCGTTATCAATTCACATCTTGGAAAGTTTGCCATCGTGACGGTTGCGAAGATCAACAACATCGATGAGCTGGAGCAAGAGCTGTTGAAAGCGAACATGCACTTTTCCGAGTTGAGTTCGGGCAAGACGAACCAGACTGAGCTCGTCGCCTTGCTCATCACACAGGGAAAAGATTTTGTCGAAGGGATCGAGAATGTCTATAACCGCATCAAAGGGTCCTGCTCCATGTTGCTGCTGACGGAAGACGGAATCATCGTCGCCCGTGATAAGTGGGGACGTACTCCTATTATTATAGGTAAGAAAGACGGTGCTTATGCCGCCACCAGCGAGTCGAGCAGTTTGCCCAATCTGGATTATGAGATCGACCGTTTCGTCGGTCCGGGTGAAATCCTTCGCATGCGTGCCGACGGCATCGAGCAGATGCGTAAGCCCAACGAACAGATGCAGGTCTGCTCGTTCCTCTGGGTCTATTACGGCTTCCCCGTATCCTGCTATGAAGGCAAGAACGTCGAAGAGGTTCGTTTTCAGAGCGGCTATAAGATGGGAAAGAAAGACGAATACGAAGTAGACTGCGTCTGCGGCATTCCGGATTCGGGCGTCGGTATGGCGTTGGGCTATGCCGAAGGAAAAGGCGCTCCTTACCACCGTGCGATAACCAAATATACGCCGACCTGGCCCCGCAGCTTTACTCCGGCCAACCAGGAGATGCGTTCGCTGGTCGCCAAGATGAAGCTGATCCCGAACCGCGCCATGCTGCAAGGCAAGCGGATCCTGTTTTGCGACGATTCGATTGTCCGCGGCACACAGCTTCGTGACAATGTGAAGATCCTTTATGACTACGGAGCGAAGGAGGTACACATGCGTATCGCCTGCCCGCCGCTGATTTACGGCTGCCCGTTCATCGGGTTTACCTCTTCGAAGAGCGACCTCGAACTGATCTCCCGCCGCATCATCCAGGAACTGGAAGGAGACGAGAACAAGAATCTGGATAAATATGCGACAACCGGTTCACCCGAATACCAGAGGATGGTGGATATCATCGCCGAGCGCTTCGGGCTGAGCTCTTTAAAGTTCAATACGCTGGAAACGCTGGTGGAAGCGATCGGCTTGCCGAAATGTAAAGTCTGTACACACTGTTTCGACGGAAGTAGTTGCTTCTAAATTTTGTTGTTCGTGACACATTGATTACTTTTAGGGCTTGTAACATTAATAATAGGCTTATGACTGTAACAGATAGATTTTTGAAGTATGTGACGTTCGACACACAGTCGAGCGAAACGACGGGCACGACGCCCAGTACGCCGGGACAGCTCGTGTTTGCAGAAGCATTGGTTAAAGAATTGGAAGAGATCGGGTTGGAAGACATAACCCTCGATGAGAAGAGTTACCTGATGGCCACCTTGCCCGCCAATACGGCGAAGAGCATCCCGACGATCGGTTTCATCGCCCATCTGGACACAAGCCCCGATATGTCGGGAACGGATGTGCAGCCCCGCATCGTAGCTTATAAAGGAGGCGATATCGTCTTGTGTGCGGAAGAGAACATTGTGCTTTCACCGCAGATGTTCCCCGAACTGAATGACTACAAGGAACAGGATATCATTGTGACGAACGGCAAGACATTGCTGGGTGCAGATGATAAAGGCGGTGTGGCCGCCATTATCGCCGCGGTGCAATACCTGAAGGACCACCCGGAAATCGAACACGGCAAGATCCGTATCGGCTTTACGCCGGACGAAGAGATAGGTGCAGGAGCCGACCATTTCGATGTGGAGAAGTTCGGTTGCGAATGGGCCTATACGATCGACGGCGGACAGATCGGCGAGCTGGAATACGAGAACTTCAATGCAGCCGGTGCCAAAGTCCTTTTCAAGGGCCTGAACGTGCATCCGGGGTATGCAAAAGACAAGATGCTCAACGCTTCCCTGCTGGCTGTCGAGTTTGCATCCTGGCTACCGGCCTCGCAACGCCCGGAACATACGACCGGCTACGAGGGCTTCTTCCATCTGACAGCCATGAGCGGGACGGTCGAAGAGGCTTCCCTTTCCTACATCATTCGCGACCATGTGCGCACCACGTTCGAACAGAAGAAAGAATTGCTGCACGAGTTGGTGAAACGGATGAACGAAATGCACCCGGGCAGTACGACCCTGGAGCTGCGCGACCAGTATTACAATATGCGCGAGGTGGTGGAGCCGAAGAAATATATCATCGACCTGGCGTTCGACGCCATGACGGCTGCCGGCGTGACGCCCTTAGTCAAACCGATTCGCGGCGGGACGGACGGCGCGCGCCTGTCCTTTATGGGACTGCCCTGTCCGAATATCTTTGCCGGAGGGTTGAACTTCCACGGCCGTTATGAATTCCTTCCGGTCAGGTCGCTGGAAAAGAGTATGGAAACAATTATTAAAATAGCAGAGCTACTGGCTCAAAAATCTTAAACAAATTTATAATAACATGAAAACAACTCCCTTTACCGATGTGCACATTGCACTGGGTGCCAAAATGCATGAGTTTGCCGGTTTCAACATGCCGATTGAATATACCGGTATTATTGATGAACACATGACCGTTGTGAACGGCGTAGGTGTGTTCGACGTTTCCCACATGGGCGAGTTCTGGGTGAAAGGCCCGAACGCTTTGGCTTTCATCCAGGGTATTACATCGAACGACGCTTCCGTCCTGCCGGTCGGCAAGGCCCAGTATACTTGCTTCCCGAATGATAAAGGCGGTATCGTGGACGACCTGCTGGTCTACCACTATGAGCCGGAGAAATACCTTCTGGTAGTCAATGCCGGCAATATCGCGAAAGATTGGGATTGGTGTGTCAGTCATAACGCTGTAGGGGCCGAACTGGAAAACTCTTCCGACCGTACGGCTCAGTTGGCTATCCAGGGACCGAAAGCCGTCGAAGTGCTGCAACGCCTGACTCCGGTCGATCTCTCCGCTATACCTTATTATTCGTTTGTGACAGGCGAGTTCGCCGGTTGCAAGAATGTGATTATCTCCAATACGGGTTATACCGGAGCCGGTGGTTTCGAGCTGTATTTCTATCCGGATGATGCGATGACCATCTGGAATGCAATCTTCGAAGCCGGAAAACCGGAAGGCATCAAACCGATCGGCTTAGGAGCACGCGATACGTTGCGTCTGGAAATGGGCTTCTGCCTGTATGGTAATGACTTGGACGACACGACTTCTCCGATCGAAGCCGGTCTGGGGTGGATCACCAAGTTTGCAGAAGGAAAGAACTTTACGAACCGTGCCGAACTGGAACGCCAGAAGAAGGAAGGCGTGACGCGTAAACTTTGTGCCTTCGAACTTGTCGACAAGGGCATTCCCCGTCATGGCTATGAAATAGCAGATGCAGAAGATAATATCATCGGTGTGGTGACATCCGGTACGATGTCGCCTGTCCTGAAAAAAGGTATCGGCATGGGTTACGTAAAACCTGAATACGCAAAAGCCGGAACAGAAATCTTCATCAAGGTTCGTAACCGCAACCTGAAAGCACAAGTCGTAAGACCTCCGTTCCGCAAGTAACAGCTACCTTTTTTTTGTGTATACGTTCATCCTTATGGTTTGCTGCATTCATAGTTATGAATTGCTGAAACCATAAGGATGTTTTTTTGTGGCCATATCCTTTTATGTGTTGTAACTTTGTCTCCAATCATATTAAAAACATATATCAAAGATGATGACATTGAGGGGATATTTTAACCGTCATGTGGATATCCATCAATCAAAAATTACCCATACGCCATCATTGTCCTTCCCTTTATGTCTTAGAATATCAATCTTTTGCAAGGCGGAAAGATCTCGTTCAATGGTACGTTGGCTCACCGACAAAGTCACCGACATTTTTTTTGCAGTGATTGTCGGAGACTCTTTGATGAGACTGAGGATTTTCTGCTGACGTTCAGTGAGTTTCGTCTCCGACATATCTCCGACATCTGACATGTCGGTGGAGGCGAAGATGGTGGTCTGAAATTGAGTTGGAGTAGATTTGAATACAGGTCTCAATTCATCCCTATACCCATCCAAAGCCTTAGTCTCATTACAGATACGTGTAAGTCCACTGCCTCGCTTCTCCATATAGTCCAACTGTGCCATCACATTTGCGAGTATCGGATTACGTCTTTCGGAAGAAACGTCTGTGATGTCCAAGTCTTGAATCAGTGCACCGTTATACATGCCTCCGGGTGATGTTACAGTAAGACGGTCATCATAAATATCAAGATGCACTTCACTACCCATAACAGTATAGTCTCGGTGGATAAAATGGTTAACCATCGCTTCAAGAACTGCGCGTTCCGCATACTCTGGTTTATTTTTTCGCCCATCAGGCAATTTCTCCCAACCTCTCTTTGTGTTTGATTTTACAAAGTTCATCGCTTCACGAAGCAACATCAATACATTACCTGTGAACTCGACATCATTAATAGCATCCTCCTTTACTTTGCCGTCCCACCGTGTACAGTACAGACGTGATTGCCACAATGGGGAATCATCGGCAAACAATGCACCTGCGTTAGTGAGACGTCCTGTGTTCGTAATGAGTCCAAATGACAAAAGATATTTTTTGTTCCACTCTTGGTTTGTGCGTGTTTTGAAAGTGTTTGTCAGTATTGTGAAAGAATGGTCTTCAACTTTAAAATCCGTGTGTAGGGAGTCAAATGTTTTATTTGAGCCCTTCAATACCAAACGCACCATCTGCTCTGCCGTTGCAGGTAAACTCTCATCGCCAACACGGACAAAAGCAATACGCTGACCATCACCAACATAATAGTAAGGAGTATAACTGCCTGCATTAACTTTCAGCTGTAAGACATCAAGATTGTCTTCTGTACTATGAGGAATCATCTCTACCTCTGGCAGTGGATCCATGTAGTCACGAATCTTACTGCTGATGGCTTCACATATATGTTGTATATCAGCAAGTCCTTTCATATCGCCATCATCATCAATACCGAAGAACAGAGAGCCACCCATACCATTGGCAAAAGCACTTACACTTTTGAGCCAACTCTTAGGTTTCTTTTCTTCAAGCATCAACTTAAAATCGTATGCGGTGCATTCCGTTATCAGAGTTTCTAATCTCATTTTTAATGATGGCTACTATATTGTTGGTCAATAAACTTCATTATCTATTCATTCTACAAAATTACAATTAATTATCGAAAGGATATCATAAAAATCATTGTACCACATACATTTTAAGCTCTTTTCCATAAATCTTGTAGTGAACAGACAGAAAGTAGATAACTTTTCCACCTTAGAGGTGAATCTCATCACCGCGTGTCATTTTTTTGGGAATAATCACGTGACCTTGCCTCTCTGATATAGATTTTCAACACATGGAAAAAAGACTATTTATTATCCATTTAATCATCATGGCATATCCTTTTATGTGTTGTAACTTTGTCTCCAATCATTATAAAAAACATATATCAAAGATGATGACATTGAGGGGGTATTTTAGCCGTCATGTGGATATATTACGGAGCAATGGAAAAGAGACTACGGCGTTGAACTATTGGAGTGCATGGCGTATGGTAAGTAAATATCTGGGCGGACAGGCCGGTAAGTTCCGGCTTTCAGCGATCACGGAAGAGTGGGTGCGGGGCTATCTGAGATGGCTTTATGCGCGGGGAAACCTGAAACCGAGTAGTATAAACTTCTATTTCCGCTGCGTGTGCGCGCTGTACGGATATGCGGTAAAGGAAAAGCTCATTTCGCCGGTGCGGAATCCTTTTGCGGGACTTTGTCCGACCGTTCCGCCAACCTGCAAGCGTACGCTTTCTGAAACCGACCTGTGCAAGATAGTCAGCTATAGTGGCTGTTCCGATGCAAAGAAGACGCGGTTGCAGGCGTGCGACATCTTCCTGTTCCTGTTTTATACACGTGGCATGTGTTTCGTGGATGTGTACAACCTGAAGAAATCAAACATTAACGGTGATTATATCTGTTACAGCCGTAGCAAGACGGAGGCACCTCTTCAGGTGAAGATCATCCCCGAAGTTCGTGTGCTGATCGACAAGTATGCCGATGCAGAGAGCGATTATCTTTTTCCCTTCCTGCGCGAGAACCGCCGGGGGGAAGGTGAGATAAGCGAGAAAAGCGCGTTGCGCCGCCTGAACCGGGGGCTGGTACAACTTGGGAAAGAGTTGGGCTTTACCCGACCTTTGACCACCTATGTCGCCCGCCACTCATGGGCGTCGATGGTGGAATCCTGCGGTATGAACACCGCGGTTATCAGCCAGGGGCTGGGCCATAGTTCGGAGCGTGTCACCCGTATTTATATGAAAGGGATGCCTTCGCATGTTATCGACAAAGCCAACGAAGAGATGCTCAATCAGACCGTAAGGCTCATGCAAAAGAGGAATAAGGGGCTGAAAAACTTGAAAAATAAAGAAAGGAGAAAAAAAATAAAAGGAAAACGTCACCTTCTTGGTAAGAAAGGGACATTCATAGAATTAGATTAATATAGCCTTGAAAAATCAACGCTTATGTTCTGCAAATGTACAGGTTATTATGATATAAACAAATAAAATAAAAGAAAATAAAGCAAACGCTAATGTGCAGAAATGGAAAAATAGCTCTCCAATAGCTCGAATTTTTCTAAAATTTCTCTTCTAAAACATTGAAATTCAGAAAGAACCGTGTCGCCTATATTTTTTGTCCCTTTCTTACCAAGAAAGTGACAAAAATATAGGGTAAATGATATGAACAAAAAAAGACACGGAAGGGAAATCCTGAGA
>URZO01000147.1 GCA_900552465.1 uncultured Parabacteroides sp.
TTGCATTTGTGTTTAGTTTTTTCGTACCTTTGCAAGGTTTTTACACTAAAAGGCTTTGGGAAAGTTTAAATTATATAATGTAGATTTGAAAAATCTCGCTCCGGGAGTTCATGAATTTGACTACTTACTGGAGAATAAGTTTTTTGTGGACATCGATGGAGACCAGGTCCAGAAGGGCAAAGTGAAGGTTCACCTCACTGTAAAGCGGTCGTCCGTGATGTTTGAAATGAACTTTCAGATAGAAGGTGTTGTTATGGTTCCATGCGACAGATGTCTGGACGATATGGAAATTCCTGTCGACACTCACAATCGCCTGGTGGTAAAGTTCGGTAAAGAATATGCCGAAGAAAGTGACGAAGTAGTTGTTATACCGGAAGATGAAGGCGCCATTAACCTGGCGTGGTTCCTGTATGAATTTATTGCATTGGCTATTCCTATGAAGCATGTACATGCTCCGGGAAAATGTAATAAGACTATGTCGTCCAAGCTGAAAAAGCATACTGCCAGAAGTACTGACGACGGAGACGAAGAATACGAAGACGAAGGCGTGGATGAAGATCTCACGATCGACGACGACGTATCGACGGCAACTGATCCGCGATGGGATGGTCTGAAAGGTTTACTTGAGAATGATAACAATTAAATAAATTAAAACATGGCACATCCTAAAAGAAGACAAGGTAAGACAAGAACAGCCAAGAGAAGAACTCATGACAAGGCTGTCGCTCCCACAATGGCTATTTGCCCGAACTGCGGCGCATGGCACATTTATCACACTGTATGCGGCGAATGCGGCTATTACAGAGGTAAGTTGGCTATCGAAAAAGAAGCAGCTGTGTAAGTTTATCCGGACTGAATTAAGTTTTGATAAACCAAGAAATAGCCCTAAAAGTTTTTTTAGGGCTTTTTTTTAATTGGGATATATAGTCCTTTTATTTTAAAGATTATGGATAAGATTAATGCGGTTATTACAGGTATTGGCGGATGCGTTCCCGAAGATGTATTGACAAACGAAGACATTTCGAAATTGGTTGATACGACGGATGAATGGATCATGACACGTGTAGGCATCAAAGAACGCCGAATTTTGAAAGGCGAAGGGATTGGTACCTCATATATGGGCATACGTGCTGTGAAGCAGTTACTCGAAAAAACGAATGTAAATCCGGAAGAAATAGAAGTGATCCTGACGGCTACAACTACGCCTGACCATCATTTCCCAACTACTTCCTCCATAATTGCTTACCATACCGGCTGCAAGAATGCAATGACTTTTGATTTGCAAGGTGCTTGTGCCGGTTTTTTGTATGCACTGGAAACGGGTTCAAACTATATTCGTTCGGGACGCTACAAGAAAGTTATTGTGGTGGCCGGTGATAAGATGACCGCTATCACAGACTACCAGGACCGTTCTACCTGTCCTTTGTTTGGCGATGCTTGTGGCGCTGTATTGCTTGAACCTACAACGGAAGAAGTTGGGGTCATCGATACAATCTTGCGTACGGATGGCGTAGGCTATTCACATCTGATTATGAAATCCGGCGGTTCCGCTTATCCTCCTTCTCATGAGACTGTGGATAACCGGGAACATTTCGTTTTCCAGGATGGAAAATATGTCTTTAAGTATGCCGTTTCGTATATGGCTGATGTGGCAGCCGAGATTGCAGAACGCAATCAGTTGACACATGACGATATCGCTTGGATCGTGCCTCATCAGGCAAACCTGCGTATTATCGATGCGACGGCCAAACGTCTGGGCGTGGATATGGATAAGGTAATGATCAATATCCAGAAATACGGAAATACCAGTGCCGGAACAATTCCTATCTGCCTCTGGGAGTGGGAAGACAGGCTGAAGAAAGGGGATAACCTGATCCTTGCAGCATTTGGTGCCGGCTTTACCTGGGGTGCAATTTATCTTAAATGGGGGTATAATGGAAAACAAGCATAAGTCCGGCTTTGTTAATATCGTCGGTAATCCGAATGTCGGAAAGTCCACGTTGATGAACCGTCTGGTGGGAGAGCGTATCTCGATCATCACGTCGAAAGCGCAGACTACACGGCACCGTATTATGGGAATCGTGAATACCGCCGATATGCAGATCGTGTATTCAGACACGCCGGGAGTCCTGCATCCGAACTATAAGTTGCAGGAGTCTATGCTTAATTTCTCGCAGTCGGCACTTGGTGACGCCGATGTGCTGCTCTATGTAACCGATGTCGTCGAGAAGATTGACAAGAATGAAGAATTTCTCCAGAAGGTCCAGAAAGTGGAATGTCCGGTCCTGTTGCTGATCAACAAGATCGATACGACCACCCAGCCCGAGCTGGAAAAAATGGTTGCCGAATGGAAAGAACTTCTTCCGAAAGCCGAGATCATTCCGATCTCCGCCCTTTCGAATTTTAATATAGATTACGTAAAACACAGGGTGGAAGAGCTGATGCCTGAATCTCCCCCCTATTTCGAGAAAGACGCGCTTACCGATAAACCGGCTCGTTTCTTCGTTACGGAGATTATTCGCGAGAAGATCCTCCTGTATTACCAGAAAGAGATCCCGTATGCGGTAGAGGTCGTAGTGGAGCTGTTTAAGGAAGAAGCCGAGCTGATTCACATTAAGGCGCTCATTATTGTTGAACGCGATTCCCAGAAAGGAATCATCATCGGGCATCGTGGCCAGGCATTGAAAAAAGTAGGTGCTATGGCCCGCAAGGATATCGAACGCTTCTTTGAGAAGAAGGTTTTCCTGGAAATGTTCGTCAAAGTCGAAAAAGACTGGCGTAACCGGGACAACATGCTGAAGAACTTCGGTTACCAGCTGGATTAATTAACAGCACAGACAGAAAAAGTTGTTTATGGGAAATATTGTAGCAATAGTTGGTAGGCCCAACGTAGGAAAGTCCACCCTGTTCAACCGTTTGACACAGTCGCGTCAGGCGATTGTCAACGAGGAAGCAGGCACTACCCGCGACCGTCAATACGGCAAGGTGGAGTGGACCGGTAAAGAATTTTCGCTGATTGACACCGGCGGATGGGTAATTAATTCGGATGATGTTTTTGAAGAAGAAATAAACAAACAGGTGAAGATTGCCCTTGAAGAGGCAGACGTGATCTTGTTTGTGGTGGATGTATTAAACGGTATAACAGACTTGGACAACGAGGTTGCAGCCATCCTGCGTCGTCATAAGAAACCGGTGATCGTGGTTGCCAATAAAGCGGACAACTTCGATCTGCATCCTGCTGCTGCAGAATTTTATTCGTTCGGATTGGGTGATCCGTTCTGTATCTCTGCCATCAACGGTTCTTGCTCCGGCGATCTGCTGGATAAGATTGTTGCTACACTTCCGGAAGACAAGCCGGAGGAGTTGGAAGAAGAGCTGCCCCGTATCGCCATTATCGGCCGTCCGAATGCTGGCAAGTCTTCTCTTATCAACGCTTTTATCGGTGAAGACCGCCATATCGTGACGGATATAGCCGGTACGACCCGCGACTCCATCTATACGAAATATAACAAGTTCGGCCTGAACTTTTACCTGGTAGACACAGCCGGTATCCGTAAGAAAGGCAAGGTGAACGAAGACCTGGAATATTATTCCGTGATTCGTTCGATCCGTGCCATCGAAAATTCGGATGTCTGCGTGCTGATGCTGGATGCCACCCGTGGTATCGAGAGCCAGGATCTGAACATCTTCTCGCTGGTGCAGAAGAACAAGAAAGGCCTGGTTGTTTGTGTAAACAAATGGGATTTGGTGGAAGACAAGAGCCAGAAAGTGATCGAGACGTTTACGAATGCGATCCGCGAACGCCTGGCACCGTTCACCGACTTCCCGATCCTGTTTATCTCGGCCCTGACCAAACAGCGCATCCTGAAGGTGTTGGAAACTGCCCAGGTGGTTTTTGAGAATCGTCAGCGCCGTATCCCGACAGCCAAATTGAACGAGATCATGCTGCCGATCATCGAGAATTACCCGCCGCCCGCATGGAAAGGAAAATATATCAAGATTAAATATATCACCCAGCTTCCCGCAGGCCAGGTCCCTTCGTTTGTCTTCTTCTGTAACCTTCCCCAATGGATCAAAGAACCGTACAAACGCTTCCTGGAAAACAAAATCCGTGAAAACTGGGAGTTCACAGGAACACCGATCAATATATTTATTCGGGAGAAATAAGGAAAATAGAAAAAGAGATGCTATTTGTAGTATCTCTTTTTTTGTATCTCCATCAAAAAAGGAATGCCTATAGCGTTGAGAAGGGATAGGCGTTTATTCCAAAAGAGTCGGCATTTAAAATTTCCTCCTCAGCCATTCCGCAAAGAATCGGTCATATACAAGGTATTCATTTCCTTCCCGTGTTACGAAATCTTTTTCCAGCAAGCCTTTCAGGGCGGATTGGACGGAGCTGGCGGAAGGAAGGCTGTAGCGGTGGATGAATTTTCCGGAGGTTAGGGCGGTGGCATGGCCTTCTTTGCAGATGGCGACTAACAGTTCTTTTTGCTTTTCGGGAAGTTGGTAGAGCAGTTCCGAATAAGAGAAAGAGTAAGAGTCCAGCACGAATTCGAGTGCGGTATTTACCATAGATGTATTACAGGTTTCTCCTTTCGGAGTCATGGCAAACAATACGTTCAGCAGTTTCTGGATATACCAGGTGATGCCTTCGAAACGTTCATACAAGGAATAAATAACCTCTGTATCGATCTTCTTACCCGAAGCAGAGAAGTGTGATGATGCGAATTCAATATAAGCATTCAGATCGATCGCCTTTAAGTGCATAATCGAGACACTCTGATAGAAAGGGCGGGCTGGGCTGATGAACATTTCGCCCATCAGATGACGTTGTGAACCTGCAAAAATAAAACGAGCATTGTGGCAATGCTGGATGAGTGTACGCAGTTCAGCCTCGATGCTTTTCTCCGGATAACCGGCTACTTGCTGAAATTCGTCGATGGCAACGATACAAGGTTTGTCAGCTTGTTCCAGGTAACGGAATATCTCGTCCAACGTGACTGCCGGCGACTTGATATCTCCCAGTTCGATATTCCAGGAAGGCAATCCCGACAGATCCAACGAGAAGCCTGCACGGACAGAGACCAGTGTGTTCAGAAACAGTTCCCACGCTTTTCTGCCTTTTGGTTTCAACGTGTTTAAAATGGCTTTCCCTAACTGGAATACAAAATCGCGAAGTGTCTTGGTCGCATAAATGTCAATCAGGAAAGTGTAATATTCCTCTTTTATTTCCGGCTGATGAAAGCAATGTTCTATCAAACCGGTTTTCCCCATACGGCGGGTGGAAATGATAGCTACATTATTTTCATTTACCAACCAGCGGAGTAGCGTTTTTGTTTCTTCTTCACGGTCGCAGAAATATTCTGGAGAAGCATATCCGCTGGTGATGAATGGATTATTCAGGATTGTCATACTGTTACATGTTTTATGCAAAGATAATTATTATAAGATGATAATTGCTATATCACTCTAAATAAAAATCCCCTTGGAGAACCTATCTGGCTTCTCCAAGGGGATTTTTATTATCTCTAAAGACGCTGCTTACAACGAATTCAGCAACTGATTCAGTTCATTTACCATCTCGGCTGCCGACTTTTGTGTCTCGGATAAGCCTTCCGGTGTAAACATGGAGACTGCTTTGTTCAATTTGTCCAGTTTGCTACCTTTCAGTTCTGAGCGGAGGATGCGGATCTTTTCGCAATCCTGGATACCTTCGACAAAACGTTCGAAGCGGATACTGCTACGGGGACCCGGATAGATACTATAGGTATCGCCGGCAGCCCAGGTGCGGAAACGGGAGTCGCGCAACGGATCGGCTGTCCAACTGTTTACGGCCCAGCGCAGGTAACCGTCATAACCTCCGGCGATGGCATGTAGGGCCGTCCAGGGAGCTTCGGCGGGATCAGAGAAGGTGAATGTGTTCGGGAATGCTTCCGAACAACAGGTATAAACCGTGCTGATTTGTCCTTTGCGTTCGCGTTCGGCTTTTACATCTTCCGGAAATTTGTGGCCGTAAGGAATAGCCAGGTAATACAGGTCGGACTGGATTTCCGGATGGTAGTTGCCGGCCAGTGTGATTTTAAACTCAGGATCGGCCTGCTTGATCACTTTGATGGCTTCGCGCATGGCTTCCATCGGACGTTCGTCCATCGAAATAGCTGTCTTTTCGAACCAGCCTTTTGCACGCAGGTGGCGGGAGAAGTCTTTCAGGAAAGAACCCCAGTAGTCAGCATATTCGGCATCGCCCGGTTTGGCTTCGATAAATTGCACGCGGTTGGTTGCCTGATCGAAATAGTCGAAACTCAGTGCCCAGGGGATCATTGTGTAGCAACTGATCAGATCCTTGATGCCCACTTCGTTCATCATAAATTCCACCCATTTGTCGAATACGGTATAGTCGTATGTCCATGTTCCGTCCATCTTCTTCATGCGGAAGATCATGCTGTCATAATGATCTTCGGTCTGTCCGGCCCAGGGTTTGTGCATGATGCTGGTCGTGATGGCACGTTGTCCGGCGTTAGCCAGCATTTTCATGATGGGGCGCATCGCGTCGAAATGTTCTTTGCTCCAGAGCGGAACCTGATAGTAGCGGGCTACGGAATACGGGTTTTGCCACAAATCCAAGTGGAAAGCCCAGTCTTGCGGGGCTGGTAACGTACGGTTCAGCACGTTTACCTCGAATTGCAGGTTCATCGCCTGGAAATTCTTTCCCGAAACGGTCAGTGTCCCTTTGTATTTCCCGGCGCGGG
>URZO01000148.1 GCA_900552465.1 uncultured Parabacteroides sp.
AGGATGCGCTACTCCTACCAGGAGTATTTCGAACGCATGACCAAGAATCCCGAGTCGTGGGGCAAGCCCCTCAGTGCGCTGCTCGGCGCGCTGAAGATGCAGGTCGAACTGGGCCTGCCTTCGATCGGCGGCAAGGACTCGATGTCCGGAACGTTCCAGGACATCAACGTTCCGCCGATGCTGATGGCTTTCGGCATCACGACGGTCGCCGCTCCGACGGTCATTTCGACCGACCTGAAAGGGGCCGGACACCGCATCTACCTCGTACGGCATACCCCGCACGAGAACTACATGCCCGACACGGCGCAGCTCAAGCAGAACTTTTCGTTCGTCAGCGAACAGATCGAGTCCGGGAAAATCCTTTCGGCCTGGTCCGTGGGCTTCGGCGGCATCGCCGAGGGCCTTGCGAAGATGGCTTTCGGCAACGGCATCGGTGCGGAGGTGACCTTCGATGAAAAGAAACTCTACGAATATGCCTACGGCTCGATTCTCGTCGAGTGCGAGGGTACGCTCGAATATCCCCATGCCGAGCAGTTGGGCTTTACGGTGGCCGAGGAGGCGCTGACGGTCAATGGTGTCCGGATGCCGCTCGACGAGCTCTATAAGGCCAATACCGAGAAGTTTGCGGCTGTTTACCCGGACAAAGACCTGCGGTTGACGGAGGTAATGACCTCGCAGCCGGCGCCGAAGAGTTTCACCTATCCCGGTGCGGCAGTCGAAACCCCGGTGGTCTATATTCCGGTGTTCCCCGGCACGAACTGCGATTACGATACGGCCAAGGCATTCCGCAAGGCGGGAGCCGAGGTGCGGATGAGCGTGTTGTGCAACATCGCAGGCGACGACATCCTACGTTCGATCGCCGAGATGAAGGAGCATATCCGCCAGGCGCATATCTTCGTGCTGAGCGGCGGTTTCTCCGCAGGCGACGAACCCGACGGAAGTGCGAAGTTTATTGTCAACGTGCTGAACAACAAAGATATTCGCGAAGAAATACACGCGTTGATCGACCGCGGCGGTCTGATTCTGGGCATCTGCAACGGTTTCCAGGCGCTGGTTAAATCGGGCCTTTTGCCCTACGGCCGGCTGGGCATGGTCACCAAGGATTCGCCGACGCTGTTCCGCAACGACATCAACCGCCACATTTCGCAGATCGTCACGACGCGCGTTGCGACGACCGCTTCCCCGTGGCTCGCGGGCTTTGAACTCGGCGAGTTGCATTCGATCGCCGTCAGCCACGGCGAAGGCAAGTTCGTCGTGAGCGAAACGCTCGCCAGGGAACTCTTTGCCAACGGACAGGTCGCTTTCCAGTATGCCGATGCCGAAGGAAAGCCTGCCGCCGAGGCTCCGTATAACCCCAACGGCTCGTTGTACGCCATCGAGGGCATTATCTCGCAGAACGGTCAGATTCTGGGCAAGATGGGCCACACGGAGCGCTACGAGGAGAACCTTTTCAAAAATATCGCCGGCAACAAGCAGCAATCGCTGTTTGCGAACGCCGTGGCCTATTTCCGCAAAAAGTAATAAACCAAACTACTACGCTGATGAAAACCTCCTTATTTACCTTGTGGGCAGCATTGCTCTTCACCGCGATCTTACTTCCGGGGCGCAGCAGCGCCCAGACCGATGACAACCTTCGTCTTTTGTACTGGAACATCCAGAACGGGATGTGGTCGGGCCAGGGCGATAACTACGATAAATTCGTGGAATGGGTTGCGTCCCAGGCTCCGGATGTTTGCGTGTGGTGCGAAGCGCAATCGAACTATAAAACGGGTTCGGCCGAGAAAATGGCGCCCGAAGATCGTTATTTGACGGATAACTGGGGAGAACTGGCCGCCCGCTACGGACACAAGTACTGGTATAAAGGCGGTCACCGGGATAATTTCCCGCAGGTCATCACATCGAAATACCCGATCGAAAACGTGGCCCGCATTATCGGTTCCCGGCCCGACAGCGTTGTTTCGCACGGCTGCGGCTGGGCCCGTATCGCGAAAAACGGCAAGACGATCAATATCGTGACGCTTCACACGTGGCCCCAGGCTTATGCTTTCGAGGCAAAGGACCGCGACGCGAGCAAAGCGGAGCACGGCGGCGACAAATACCGCCGTATGGAGTTGGAATACATCTGCAACCATACGATCGGCACGGTTCCCGATGCTAAGGAGCAGCTTTGGATGATGATGGGCGACTTCAATTCGCGTTCGTCGCGCGACAACTGGTTCTACAAGTACCCGGCGGACGACACGCGTTTTCTGGTCCACGACTATATCCTTCAAAACACGCCCTACGTCGATGTGATCGCCGAGAAATACCCGGGCGAGTTCAAGACGACGACCGGCGGGAAATCGCGCATCGACTTCGTCTACTGCACGCCTGCGCTCTATGAACTGGTGACGCATGCCGATGTCGTGACGGACGGCTATACGACTCCGGTCCGCGATCCGGGCAATCTTTCGAACTTCTGGCATCCTTCGGACCACCGTCCGATCGTTGTCGACTTCAATCTGAAATAAGGCAATAAATCAAATAATTAAAAACACCCAAACAACATGAAACAGCTCGAAATGCTCTATGAGGGCAAGGCAAAACAGGTTTTCCGCACGGACGATCCCGATAAGATCATCATTCACTATAAGGATGCGGCTACGGCTTTCAACAACATCAAGAAGGCTACGATCGAGAACAAGGGAGTGCTGAACAACGCTATTTCGACCTTGATCTTCAAAGAGCTGCAGAAGGCCGGCGTGAAGACCCACTATATCGAGACCATCAACGACCGCGACCAGATCTGCCGCCGTGTCGAGATCATTCCGCTGGAGGTTATCGTACGCAACGTAATCGCCGGTTCGATGGCCCAGCGCCTCGGCATCGAGGAGGGTACGCAGCCTTCGAACGTCATCTTCGACATCTGCTACAAGAAGGACGAACTGGGCGATCCGCTGATCAACGACCACCACGCCGTGGCGCTCGGCGCCGCGACTTACGAGGAACTCAACGAAATGTACGCCATGACGGCCAAAATCAACGAGGTGCTCAAGGAGATGTTCCTGAAGATGAACATCAAGCTCGTGGACTTCAAGATCGAGTTCGGCAGAACCTCGGATGGCGAAATCGTGCTGGCCGACGAGGTGTCGCCCGACACCTGCCGCCTGTGGGACGCTACGACCAACGAAAAACTCGACAAGGACCGTTTCCGCCGCGACCTGGGCAAGGTCCGCGAGGCTTACGAGGAGATTCTGGCACGCCTGAAGAAAATCGTCGAATAATATGATGGAAGTGATTAGCGACCGCGAGTTGCACGAGGTGGACGGTGAAGCGCAGAAGAATGTGCGTGCCATCGCCAAGATTGTGAAAGTGATGCACGACGAAGGAATTGGATACGGCTCTATCAATCACCCGGTAGACACTTGCCATAACTGTGGTTACAAGGGAGTTATCTTCGATAAATGCCCTGTATGCCAGAGTGAAAGTATTCTCCGTATGCGCCGTATCACCGGTTATCTGACGGGCGATTTAAGCTCTTGGAACTCTGCCAAGCGGGCAGAAGAGAAGGACCGTGTAAAACATTTGTAGAATAAATGTTTGATAATTGATGAATGGATAATGAACGGTGCTTGATGAAAGCGTTACGGTTCATTATCCATTATTCGGTTATTACTTGCAGCACGTTACTCTCATCTTGTACTGTTCTGTAACGAGTATTTATTCCACATTTATATGGTTATCATCCATTCTCAAATCTTCATTTTTCATTAGCTATTAAAGAAGTGAATTTACTAGGAACTTATTCTGAAACGATTGTTGACGGTGAAGGTATCAGGTATTCTATTTATCTTGCCGGCTGCTCCCATCATTGTCCCGGTTGCCACAACCCGGAGAGTTGGAATCCGGGAGCAGGGGAAGAACTGACGGAGGAGAAAATACAGTCCATCATCCGTGAAATCAAAGCGAATCCTTTGTTGGACGGCGTTACTTTTTCCGGCGGTGATCCGTTTTTTCATCCGGAAGCGTTCCTGCTTTTGCTGAAACGGGTGAAAGAGGAAACAGGGATGAACGTGTGGTGCTACACCGGATACACATACGAAGAAATTAAGGCGCAGCCTCGTTTGAGTGCCGCTCTTGATTATATTGATGTATTGGTGGACGGACGCTTCGAACAGGCTCTTTTCTCTCCATATCTGGAGTTCAGGGGAAGCAGTAATCAGCGGATTTTGAAGTTGAAGTAAATGTAATTCGACATTTAGAGTAAGTTGAATCCAGTAGTTGAGCACTAAAAAAACTTATTTTTCAAAGGAAACAAAAACACCTGTACCGTTGTTTTGTTTACCTTTACGAAACCAAGTGAATCATTTTTCATCACAGAGTAACGCGGCGCTTTTTTGTAGCCGGTGGGGCTTGCGTCTGTGTTTGTGTCTGCTTGATGGTGAAGAAATAAACGACTACTTACAAGAATAAGTTTTTATGGTACAACCAATAAATCCAACTCAAAAAAATGATGAGCCCGATGGCTTGCCAATGCCTAAACGTATTTGGGCGGTGGTGTCTGTCGGCTTCGCTCTTTGTATGTCAGTACTGGATATTAACATCGTCAATATCGTACTACCTACACTTTCGCATGATTTTGGGACTTCTCCCGCTGTAACCACCTGGATTATCAACGGCTATCAGCTGGCCATCGTTATATCGCTACTGTCTTTTTCCGCTTTGGGTGAAATCATCGGTTACCGGAAAGTCTTTCTTTCGGGCATCGGACTGTTTTGCGTCACTTCATTGATCTGTGCCTTGTCCGATTCGTTTTGGACTTTGACGGTTGCCCGTATCTTTCAAGGGTTCAGCGCTTCCGCCATCACTAGTGTGAATACGGCACAGCTGCGTTACATCTATCCGAAGAGCCAGATCGGGCGGGGGATGAGGATTAATGCAATGGTAGTCGCTATATCGGCTGCCGCCGGACCATCTGTGGCGAGCGGTATTCTTTCCATTGCCAGTTGGCACTGGTTGTTTGCCATCAATGTGCCGTTAGGACTCACTGCATTGCTTCTCGGCATCAAACATCTGCCACGACAGGAGGAGCGTACGAAACGTAAATTCGATTACATCAGTGCCATCGCGAATGCGGTCACTTTCGGTCTGCTCATTTACACGCTGGACGGATTTGCCCACCATGAGAAAATGGACTTCCTTTTCATTCAACTGATTGTGTTGGCAGTGGTCGGTACCTACTACGTGCGCCGACAACTGACGCAGACCACTCCGCTGCTCCCTCTTGATCTGCTGCGGATTCCGATTTTCCGGCTGTCCATCCTGACTTCCATCTGTTCTTTCATAGCACAAATGACAGCGATGGTTTCTTTGCCTTTTTTCCTCCAGAACACTTTGGGACACAGCGAAGTCATGACCGGACTTCTACTCACACCGTGGCCGTTGGCTACGCTTGTCACGGCTCCGTTGGCAGGATATCTTGTCGAGCGCATCCACCCCGGTATCTTGGGAAGTGTCGGGATGGCTCTGTTTGCTGTCGGGCTTTTCTCGCTTTCCAGTCTGACTGCGGAGTCGTCCGATATTAGTATCATACTGCGTTTGATGCTGTGTGGGGCAGGCTTCGGATTGTTCCAGACACCGAACAACAGTACGATTATCTCTTCCGCTCCTACGCAACGTTCGGGCGGAGCCAGTGGTATGTTGGGAATGGCCCGCTTGTTGGGACAGACCACCGGGACAACATTGGTCGCATTGCTTTTCAGCTTTGTCGCTCATGACCGGAGTACGGCTGTCTGTCTTATGGTAGGAAGTGGATTTGCTGTTGTGGCGGCTATCGTCAGCAGCTTGAGACTATCGCAGCCTTCCACTCTGAAAAGAAAATAAGAACTGATAAAGTCAGGCTAATTGAAAATAAATAAACTGAGGTTGGTGCCGAAAGCGGAGCTCACTCCGGAACTGGAGGTGTACTACAATTATACTTGTCAGGAGGGCGATTATATCAAAACGTGCACAGTGCCTTCACCCAAGTTGGATGAAACGGATTTGGAAAGGGAAAAAAAGATGTTGAAGATTTAGAAGATTTAAAGGCAAGCAACTATAAAAAAGTATCCCGGATGAGAGAGGAGTGAATACCTGTTCTCATCCGGGATACTTTTTTATGTCTTTCTTCTGTCGTTTGGTCTGTTAGAAGAAGAACCTTAGAATATCGTTGAAGTTAGCCCATATCAACAGACCGAAGAGTAGAATCATACCGGTCATTTGAGCGTATTCCATAAATTTGTCGCTCGGTTTGCGGCGAGCTATCATCTCGTAGAAGAGGAAGAGCACGTGGCCGCCGTCCAATGCGGGGATAGGGAGGATATTCATGAAAGCCAGAATGATGGAAAGGAAGGCTGTCATATACCAGAACTGGTGCCAATCCCATGTAGCGGGGAAGATGCTGCCGATCGTTCCGAAGCCACCTAGCTGTTTGGCTCCTTCTTTCGAAAAGAGGTATTTCATGTTTCCTACATATCCTTTCAGGGTTTTTACGCCGAGGGAGACACCTGCCGGGAAGGATTCAAAGAAAGTATATTCTTTTTTCACCATAGGGAGCAGGCGGTCTGTGACGAGACAGGCGGTTACACCCATCAGGTAGGCGGAGTCTACACGCA
>URZO01000149.1 GCA_900552465.1 uncultured Parabacteroides sp.
ATGATAGATATCATTATATACTTAGATATATATAACTTTTATTTTTAATATATATAGAAAGAATAATTCATAAGGAGAAATTTTAAGGTCGGTAGGGGTGAATCGGGCAATCAATACGCATGAATATAAGAATGGAAATGAACAAATACACCTGCCAGTTGTTCCTAAAAAGCATTTAAGCGCTATACTAAACTAAATTTTATGATCATGGCAAAAGAAAGTGTTAAGATCCTTAAGGACAAATTAGATGTAGACAGCCTGTTAATACAGATGAACGCTGCATTATCCGAAGAATGGTTGGCTTATTACCAATATTGGATCGGTGCCCTGGTAGCAGAAGGGGCAATGCGTGCAAACGTGCAGGCAGAATTTGAAGAACACGCAAAAGAAGAATTAGGACATGCCAAACTGTTGGCTGACCGCATTATCGAACTGGAAGGCGTTCCTGTATTAGACCCGAAAAAATGGTCTGAACTCGCCAGATGCAAATACGACATTCCGACTGATTTCGATGTTGTCAGCCTGTTGAAACAGAATGTTTCATCCGAACGTTGCGCGATCGTACGTTACCAGGAGATTGCTGAATTCACAGACGGCAAAGACTTCACAACTTGCGATATAGCCAAACATATCCTGTCTATGGAAGAAGAACATGAGCAGGATTTGCAGGACTACCTGCGAGATATAGAAAGGATGAAACAGTCTATCTTAGGCAAATAATCCCCTGTAGAAGATTTGTAAAATCAGCCCTGCCATTCTGATTAGAATATGGTAGGGCTGTTTTGTAACCGGCTCCAGCTTTTGTATTTGAAGGCAATAATTTTGATAATCCACAACTAAATGTATACTTTTGTAGTTATAATACAAAAGGGTTTAAATTATGGGAAACATATTACAAGAGTTCAAACAGTTTGCCATGCGCGGTAACGTGATCGACATGGCTGTGGGTATCATTATTGGCGGTGCTTTCGGAAAGATCGTATCATCGATCGTTGGTGATCTTATTATGCCTGCCGTCGGCTTGTTAATTGGCGGTGTAAATTTCACCGATCTGAAAATCGTATTGAAAC
Organism: uncultured Parabacteroides sp.; assembly: GCA_900552465.1. Classification (GTDB taxonomy): domain Bacteria; phylum Bacteroidota; class Bacteroidia; order Bacteroidales; family Tannerellaceae; genus Parabacteroides. The sequence goes on from URZO01000149.1 coordinate 1,071, forward strand.
ATGCCGTAATGGAAGGCGATAAAGTCGTATCACCGGCTGTTACCATCAATTACGGAAACTTCCTGCAGGTTACTTTCGACTTTATTATTATTGCATTTGCAATCTTTATGCTGGTAAAAGGGATCAATGCCCTGAACCGGAAGAAAGAAGAAGCACCGGCAGCTCCGGCTCCTCCTCCAGCCGACGTACAGTTGTTGACAGAAATCCGGGATTTATTGAAAAAGAATCAATAACAAATATAAAGGATGTCGAAAAACGGCATCCTTTTTGTTTTAAACCATTCCTAATTATTTATATTTGCAATCATAGAACAACCTGATTAAAAACACAGACTGACATGATCAAGAAACTACTACTTCTTATACCTATATGTATATTCACATCTTGTTATACCGCCAGGATGAAAAATGAATTGAAAGCCGATAATAATATGCAAAAAGTCAGAATCGGCATGACCAAAGAAGAAGTTGTCTCCATCATGGGAAACACATACAAGATGATGGAAGCCAAACAAACAACCGACGGTTATAAGGAAGTAATCGGATATGTAGATTTACAAGAAGGTATCTATCGCATTCGCCTGTCAAACGGTAAGGTGGCAGAATGGGACTACATCCTTCCGCCGGCTCACAGACACAGCGACAATATCCCGACAACTGATTGATTAATCCGATAATATTTCCAACCCCGTTTCCATCATCAGGAACGTGTGTTCCCACTGCGCAGAAGGCAATTCGTCTTCCGTCACAACTGTCCAGCCGTCTTCTTCGTCGATAAAGACCTGCCATGTGCCCATATTGATCATCGGTTCGATGGTAAACACCATGCCGGGAACCAATAACATTCCGGTTCCTTTCCGGCCGAAATGGCAGACTTCCGGTTCTTCGTGAAACTCGAGCCCGACACCATGCCCGCACAAATCGCGAACGACAGAGAAACCGTTCTTCTCGGCATGACGCTGAACTGCGTTTCCTATATCACCGACAAAGCCGAAAGGTTTCGCCGCCTGCATCCCCACTTCAAGGCATTCTTTTGCGACTCGCACCAACTTTTCTTTTTCAGGTGTAGTTTTACCGATGACAAACATACGGGAAGCATCCGAATAATATCCGTCCAGGATTGTAGAGACATCAACATTGATAATATCACCCTCCTCCAATATTTCATCTTCACTGGGAATCCCATGGCAAACCACCTCATTGACAGAAGTACAAACACTTTTCGGAAATCCTTCAAAGTTGAGAGGTGCAGGAATAGCCCCATGGGAAACGGTATAATCATATACCAACTTGTCGATCTCGGCCGTAGACATCCCGGCTTTAATCTCTTTTGCCACCAGGTCGAGGACACCGGTATTCACTACGCTGCTTCGGCGGATTCCTTCTATCTGCTCTGCTGTCTTGATTAACTTACGGGAGGGAACCAGATGGCCTTTATTCTGAAAGTAAAGTACTTTTTTGTCTAACTCGGTAAGAGGCTGCCCTTTAATGATATGCCAATTGTTTTTAACTCTTCTGCTATACATAGCTCTATTCTTTTATACACACAAAGGTAACGGTTATTCGACATTATCCAGATACTTTTCCTTGAATATATTGAAACAAAGAATAAATATAGAAATCAGAAGCGGGCCAAAAATAACCCCCATAAACCCGAAGAGAGACAAGCCTATTATCACCCCGAATATAGTAATCAGCGGATGTGTATCTGCCATCTTTTTCTGCAAGAGAAAACGGATCAGATTATCCACATTCGTTACGACGATCAGTGCATAAGCCGTCAGTCCGAGCGCATTCACCCAATCCCCCGTCAGCGCCATATAAAGAGCAAGCGGAAACCAGACCAGTGCCGTCCCGACAACCGGAATGATCGTAGCAAAGCATGTCAGAAAGCCGAAAAGGAAAGGGCTCGGTACATTAAATATCCAATAGCCGATCAGAGCAATCACGCCCTGGATAATGGCCAGCAACGGAATACCGATCGCATTAGACGTTACAATCATATTGATTTCGTTCAGGACATTCTTTTTATTCTCGCCGCTAAAAGGCAGAATACTATACACATACTTTTCCATCTTGGCCCCGCCGATCAACATAAAATAGAGAATAAGCACCAGGACAGCTACATTGATGGCAAACCCGCTGATACTTCCCATCAACGTTTGTCCGATCTTCGGCAAGATGGAGACGGCCGACATCAGGTTAGAGGTGTCGAGCACATCGTATCCGGTACGCTGTTCGATCAGGCTTGCGACATGTTCGATCGACTTGACCAGCTGATTCGGATCCAGGTTGAAGTTTTGCAGTTTGCTCACAAACAGCCAGACAGCCAATGACAACGGGATCAGGAAACAAAGAACCGCTTCCGACAGCAGAAGGCAAGCTGCGAAACCCCGGTTCAAATGCTTCTTTTCTGTCAGATATAACATTTGTCTCCTCACCAGAATATAAATGGTGGAAGCCCCTAATATTCCACCCAGAAAAGGAATAAACTCCACAAAGAGAATAACACCCAATACAAGAATAATTGCAATCAGGGAGTATCTCCAATACTGTTCTTTTAAGCTCATTTTGTCATTTCGATTTATTAAACCTTATATATAAATAACAATATGGGAGAAAGGTTGTTTATCATCTCCTTAATAAAGACTGAAGTCAGTCGGCTTGATTACAAAGCCGATTCGCAACATACTCTTGAACTTATTATAATCCAACAAGTTTTCCCCGAACCCGTTATAATATTGCAGAAAGAAATACTGATTCTCGTTGTTATTGAATTTATAACTCAGCTCTACCTGGGAATTGAAACTCGTCCAGGTTTTACGTTTGGTCAGGACCACGCCACAATTGAAACGGCGGTTATTGGTCCGGTAATTGGCTGCCACCTGAAAGATACCGTTATACTTCAGCAAGTCTTTGTTGTATTTGCCGTCTACAATCGGTATCCAAGTCTTGAACTGCGCCTCCCAATTCCGGGAGAGCGTTATGGCAACGGCAAAGGTCACTTTATTCCAGCTACGGGAAGCGGTGCTGTCTTTTCCGTTCGACTCGTGTTCAAGCATCAGGTATCCTTTTCCTATATATTTATTATGGGAGACAATCAGGTGTCCCAGGCCGATACCGGGATTAAAATTCAGGTCTTTCATCGGCAACGATTCCTGAAAGACATTCCAAAAGGCTTTCTGTGTATATTGGATAAACAGATACGTATCGAACGGGAGCTTACTTTTTGTCAACCGCTGGGCGATGCTCAACTGGAATTTCACATCCGAATTGGCAGCAGTCGGTTTGTGGCCGATCGTCGTACCTCCGACAAAATAGTTGTCTTTGAACAAAGTGAAGTACGGCATTTTGTCTAAAACGGCGCGGACACTATCTGCATTATATGCATTCGCCACGATCTTTTCTCCGATGGTCTCTCCTTTTTTCTCCTGCGCCGACACCCGGCATGCCATCACGGACAGAAGCAGGAGCATAACGATTTTTTTCATAAAATGCATCAAGTTTACTTATCAATAAAGATATACGCAAATATAGGCGAATCTTTTAAATAGAACCAATTGCAGAACGGTTAGTTCATTTTTTCTATCTTTGCGTCTATGGAAAAGATATACAACTATTATAAAGAGACTGTCACGGCTTATACGCGTAGAGCTGAAAACCTGAAAAGAAAAATACACTTGCTCGGAAGTATCCGGCTGTTGTTAGTAGCCGGGCTGATCGCGATGATCTGGCTTTTCAAGTCGGAAGACTGGAAGGTGCTGGCAGGTATCGTGGTGGTGTTCATGATCCCCTTCATCGCTTTGATGGTATGGCACACCCGGTTGTTTGCCCGGAAATGTTATGCAGAAGCGCTGGCGCAGCTTTGCCGGAACGAGCTGAACGGGTTGGACTACGATTTCAGCGCTTTCGACGGGGCACCGGAAAAAAGTTCGGCCGAGCATTCGTTCAGCCTCGACCTGGATTTGTTCGGAGAACATTCCCTCTTCCAGTCCATTAACCGCACGGTGACTTATATCGGAAAAGAGAAGCTGGCCGACTGGTTTATCCACCCGCTGACCGACAAAGCGATGATCTTAAAACGCCAGGATGCCATACGCGAGTTAGAGGCATACACACAGCTGCGCCAACATTTCTATGTGACAGGCATTCTGCAACCGGGAAACAAAAACGACCAACGGCTGGTTTCCCTACTCAGCAACGAGGCCCCAAGTTTTATCAACAGCATCCTTTGGAAGGTATTGGTCTGGCTGATCCCGGCGATCTGGGTAGTCGTGGTTGCCGGCTGTGCGTTAAACCTGCTCCCCGCCTCTGCCGCCGGAATACTTTTCGGAGCCTCGTTTGTCATCTCTTATCTGAATGCCGTACAGATCACAAAGCTGCATAATTCGTTGGACAAGACCGAGCAAATCCTCCATACCTATTCCGACCTGATCAAGAGCATCGAAAAAGAGAACTTCCGGTCTTCCGAATTGACAGATATCTACAATCAGTTTGTCAATGGCGGGCAGACGGCCTCATCGGTCATCAAAAAACTTTCCAAACATATTGGCGCACTCAACCAACGTTTCAGTGCGATCGGCGTCATTCTGAATATCCTCACCCTGCGTGATACCCGTATGGCAATGAAATTAGAAAAGTGGAAACTGGCACACGGGCACGACACGGAACGCTGGTTCGAGGCGTTAGGACTGTTCGACGCTTACTGCTCGTTAGGCGGTTTTGCCTTCAATCATCCGGGATATATCTATCCGGAAATAGCCGACACATACTTCAAGATGGAAGGGAAAGCGCTCGGACATCCGCTCCTGCGGCGGGATATCTGCGTAAAGAATGACATCGACATCGAGAAAAGTCCCTGGTTCCTGATCATCACAGGGGCGAATATGGCGGGAAAAAGTACATACCTGCGCACGGTCGGAGTCAATTACCTGCTGAGCTGCATCGGCGCTCCGGTCTGTGCCGGTTCGCTTACCGTATATCCGGCCCGGATGGTAACCAGCCTGCGCACCTCCGACTCGCTCGTGAGCAACGAATCTTATTTCTTCGCCGAACTGAAACGGTTGAAGATGATTATCGACCGCCTGCAACAGGGAGAAAAACTTTTCATCATCCTGGATGAAATCCTGAAAGGAACCAATTCGATCGACAAGCAGAAAGGCTCGTTAGCCCTGATGAAACAGTTGGTCGCAAACCAGGCTTGCGGCATCATCGCCACGCATGACCTGGCTTTAGGGGAACTGGAAAAAGAATTTCCAAACCAGATCAAAAATTACCGTTTCGAGGCGGATATAACAAACGAAGAACTGACCTTCTCCTATCAGCTCCGCGAAGGCATCGCACAAAATATGAATGCTTGCTTCTTGATGAAGAAGATGGGGATCACAGTATAAATAATAAATAATAAATGATGATTTAGCGATGTATAAACAAACGAGGCTTGCCTCGTGCCGCAGGCTCTTTTTTGCCGTCTGCTTCAGCTGACGGTTAATAAAGATTAGAGGCAAAGCCTCTTCCTCTGTGGGCTTTAGCCCCTTTAATAAATA
>URZO01000150.1 GCA_900552465.1 uncultured Parabacteroides sp.
GAAAATTCACACACCCCCTGCCCCCTCTCAAGAGGGGAAGGAGTTACCACCGGTCAATACGAACAAACCGCTAAATCATCATTTACTGATTCTGTATCTCTTATAATGTTAGGGGCAAAAAAAGCCCCCAACATCAAAAGAGATATTGGGGGATTGATATGAGAGATAAAAAATTCTTTTATTCGCGTTCCGCTTTCCAGGTTCCGATATTCCGTTCGTTTTTATCGAACGAGGCACCGACTTTGACAAGGCGGCGGCCATCGGCTGTGTAAGGAATCAGATAACCTTTCTCGTCGATCTGACGAAGGGCGTCGTCCACACTGCCATCGAGTTTAAACTCGAAAACATACACGTAGTCCGCTGTTTTTACCACAGCATCGGCACGGCCCCGTGCACTGCGGATCTCCGCATCGATATATTGCCCCAATAACTTGAAGACAATGTAAAAAACCACCTGATGATGGCGTTCCGTCTTGTCGTTCAGTTCATAGGGAAAATCGGCAAAGAATGCACGCAAGCGTTCCATAAAAGCATCCACATCGCCTGCGCGCAACTCGTTTACGAACTTTCCGATATAAAACGGAGCTGTCGCTTCCGAAAGCGGCGTATAGTAGGGCGTGATAAAATTCAGCCAGCCATATTCCACTTCTGCATTCGGATAGCCCAGGATGTAGTTGTTGAATTCGGGATCGTAGCCTTTGATCGTCAGATAGCCGCTTTGATAGATGATCGGTACCGGATTGCGGAAATCCGCCCGGTAGTCGGTCAGCGCTGCGGCGGGAACTTCCATCCCATCGAGGCTGCGCAGGTCGAAGTCGGTCTTTTTCAGCATATCGACCAATCCGGTCGGCGTACCTGTCGAGAACCAATAGTTCGCAAACCGTTTCAAGGCCAGCGCATTGAGCAGGCTGAACGGGTTATAAAGCCCTTCGGTCGAGAACTCCGAGAAATGATACCCGTCGTAACGGCGCGTCAACTCGTCCATTGTCTGATCGTAGGTAAACCGGTTCATCTTGGCAAGCGCGTCCAGCTCCGGCTGGAAAGTGTGCTCTATCTCCGCACGGGTCATACCGCAAATAGTGGCATAATCCGGGCTCATACTGATATCCATCAACTGGTTCAGATTGCTGAAGATGCCCAACTGTGCAAACTTGGTTACGCCCGTGATAAACACGAACCGAAGGTGCGGGTCGGCATCCTTCAACACCGTGTAGAAGCCGGTCAGCATTTCACGATACACATGGTGCAAAGGATCATCTGTCAGGGTACGCAGCAGCGGCTTGTTGTATTCGTCAACAAGGACGACTACTTTACGTGTGCCTGCCGGATGATCTGCATAAAGCGCCCGGCATATCCCAACTCTTCGGGTGTCGTGCCGTACAGCTTTTCCCATTCCAGGAAATGCGCATCAAAGACCTGTTCCAGGCTCCGCTTATTTTCATAATACTGCGCATTCAGGCTCAGATGAAGTACAGGATAGTCGATCCATTCCTGTTCGAGTTTTTCGATAGCCAATCCTTCAAACAGATCCTTCCTCCCTTGAAAATAGGCTTTAAAAGTAGAAAGCAACAGGCTTTTGCCAAAACGGCGGGGACGGCTCAGGAATACCTGCGTCCCACCCACTGCCAACCGGTAAATCGAAGCAGTCTTATCTACATACAGGTATCCATCTTCCCGTAGCGAGGCGAAATCCTGAACCCCAACCGGCAACTTTCTTAAAGACATTATTTCCATATTTCATGTTCTTTACGCGTGCATACAAAAAGATAGCACAATTATTCTCTATTCTCATTATTCAATCACCCAATATGTCAAAGAACGCATACATCGTTTATGAGAGGACATTCAACTTTTTACGCAGAATGTATTTTCCTAAGCTGTTGCAGAAATATCCGTAAAGGAATATGTTCGAACAACGGCCTACAATTTCTTTCTTAATGTTCATCGAACAGAAGTGCTGCATAATTCCCAGATACGAATTGATGGAAGCACGCATTTGGAGCAGATAACCATCCGGAGGCTCTCCGTTGTCGCCCAGGCCTTTTTCCCAATAATACATTTCGGATGCAAATTTCCGTTTCGCACGGTTCTGGATGTAGATACGGCCCGGTTTTACCACCGCGCCTAAGAACTCCACTCCTTTGCTGTAATGCTGCAAAACGATTTTATTGGGATGCAACCTCACGTTTATCGTATTCCACAAATAGTCACGGAGTTGCGGGATCAGTGCCTTCAGCACCTCCCTGTCCTCATGTATCAGGAAGAAATCGTCGACATAACGCCCATAATGTTTGATACCCAGCGTCCGCTTCACATAATTGTCGAAGGGAGTGAGATAAATATTACTGAACAATTGCGACGTCAGGTTACCGATAGGCAACCCATGTCCCGGCGGCGAATGAAACAGGCTCTTGGAGGGCGGAAGCCCTTCCCAATCCGAAACATCGCCCCGCCGCACGCAATTTTGTGTCGGGTCATTAAAGATGACAAGCGGCAAAAGATAGTTTACCAGCTCGCATTCTTCCGAATCTTCCCAATGAATGCCGTCCGGCATTTCGAGGTATCCGTACTTATCCAACGTCTTTCTGACCAAATCAAATAGGACCTGACGGTTGATATTCATGAAGTACCCCTGAAGGTCGAGTTTGAGGACATAGCAGTCTTGCGCATAATTTTGCGAACAGCTGCGTATATGCTTGTCCAGGCGTTTGATCCCGTAGAGCGTCCCCCTCCCCTTCCGGCAGGAATAACAATCATTAATAAAAACCCGTTCAAAGATCGGCGAAATGTAATTGAACAACAGATGATGAATGATCCGGTCGCGAAAATCGGCGGCAAACACCTCGCGCTTCACCGGATAGTCCACCATGAAGCAGATGCTCCGTCCGACCTGGTAGCGGCGTTCCTTCACTTCGCGATAAAGCTCGATGAGGTTCTCCTCCAGGTTCAATTCGAACCGAAGCTGGTTTGCCGAATTCCGTTTCCCCTTCCGGGCATCGAAATAGGCTGTGAATATGTCTTCTAACAAATCCATACACTCGTTTTCAATTGTATAAATATAAAAGGCGACCTGTAAATGCTTGGACACAACGCACCGAGTACCCGTTCGCGCGGTTGTTCGTGTTCGTATTCAACGTTGCAGAACTGAAGTTCACGTTGCTCGCGTTGGTACTGCCCGACGGAACCGACGACGACCAGTAGTTGCCGTTGCTACCCTGATTGTTGGAAGCGCCGGTTGCACTATTACGGTTGCCCGCCGCAGGCAAAAATAAGTAACCTCTGAATGAATTACGGGAACGGGTGCACTTAAGCTAAACATTCCGGTAACCGGGAAGATTAACTAACAGAAACGCGGATACGCCTTATTCCTCCTACGCCTGTTTACTCTGTCAGTGGGTTACTGAATTTACATGTCTCTCTACCGGTAGCCTTGACTGCCGGCACTCCGGACTGTGTATCGCCCTTTTCTATTTATTTCTTTCGCTCGATTTATGCCATGCCGCCAGTTGCTTCGAAATAGATTCGATCTGCTCGGCGGCAGTGGCATATTGTTTCAGGCTGATTTGCTTCAGATCCATCAGTAAGCGTATCTGTAATTTGACCACCACCACATGCTCCCTCGCCTTCAGCAGATGAACCGCCTTCAGTTGCGTAGAGTTAGCCTGGTAGATGCAGACCAGCATAGCAATCAGTTCGTTTTTCACATTCTCGCCCAACGTATAACGATAATCGCGCTGGAAATTCCGGTTCAGCCGGAACACCATCAGCAACAAATCGTATGTAGCCTTGTAGACAGGCAGGTTATCGTATATCATTGTTTCAACAGTGCCTGTAAATCGGAAACCAACATCATGCACTGTAAAGGCGAGGCCGTTTCGACGCGGAAGGCCGCCAACCGGGCCAGCACACATCGTTCGGCTTCTGAAAAACGGGTATCCGGTTGCGCTGCAAGAACCGTTTCCGAGACAGCCGCAGGAACAACGCCCGTTGCCGGGGTAACACCCGGCACATCCAGCGGAAGCTCCGCCTTCCAGGCTTCGAATTCGGCAGCCGAAAAAGCAGTTTCCACATAAAAGGAAATCCGCTTGTCATCGATCCGCGTCAGTTCACGCCCGTTCAGCACCTCCTGCAAACTGCCGTCGGGGAACCCCATCGACACCACCTCGCCGTTTACGATTTTGACAAAACGCTTTTGCAATCTATACGCTTTGACCTCTTTCGTAAACCGCATGGCGGACTGTTCGTAAGCTTTCCAGAACATCCCTTCCATGTACAGGATGATCAACGGCCGGTCTTGTTGTTCTGCTTCTATTTTTTCTTTCAGGTTCATGATACCGTCTTCATTACAAATATGCTAAAATCGACCCGCCAAAAGGCGGGTCTTAAAAAGAATCAAATCAATCAAATCAATCGAATGCGGTCGGCAATTCGCCTCCCTTTATTCTTGGACACAACGCACCGAGTACCCGTACGCGCGGCCGTACGGGTTCGTATTCAACGTAGCAGAACTGAAGTACACGTAGCTCGCGTTGGCACTGCCCGACGGAACCGACGACGACCAGTAGTAGCCGCTGCTACCCTGATGGCTGGAAGCGCCGGCTGCACTATTACGGCCGCCCGCCGCAGGCAAAACAAGTTTTACGCCGTCTTCGCCGTCGATTGTCATTAATTTAGCTGTACCATCCCAACCCTTAGTAATTGCTGTATTACCAGCGCCGATAGCCTGCCATTCAGCAAGAGTCGGAACACGCCAACCTTTAGGGCAAGGATCATAATCTGTCTTAACGGGTTTTGCGTCCGTACCACTATTCCATAATTTCTGATACCACTCACCGGCAAGCATACCTGAATTGCCAGGGTTATCCTGACCGACACCGTTGATAAGCAACCAGTTATACTGAGTATTAGGATTCTTATCACTACGATAAATAAATTTACCTTCCCACTTGCTCATATCAGCCAAATCTGCTTGAGTAGGACGACCCAAAGTTGTACCGATACCGGTTGTATCAGCAGCAACATCGCTTGCAGGGAAACCATAAATACGACCCCACTGGAAGAGATTTCCGCAAGTTTCAGTAATATCACCGGTTGTAGGAACAGATGTAGGAATGGCTGTTGCGCCTGCATTGACAGGAGCCCAGTATTTACCATCCTTCATCAAGACTGGCTTCTCGGATGTAAGATAATAATTCGGACGGCTCTTGATTGTAATGGTATCGCAAGCATCTGTATTACCACCGTTCTGGATGATAACGTAGATATCAACAGGAACTGCTTCGTCGGTTTTTGACTTAGGTACATTAATAGTAAACGGAGTTTCTACCTGAGCGGCATAAGTGATGATAGGATCATCAGCTACGACGATGCCATCGGGAACGGATGTCTGATCGATAGAAGAACCGTCAGTATCGTATTTATAAGCAACCTTACTGATAGAAGCAGTGGTACCGACTGTTTTAAAAGTCATAGAACCTGTTGCAGTACCATCGGTTGTGATTGTTTTAGTAGCAGGAACCCAGTTCATTCCAGCTGCTTCCAACGCTGCTACATTGATATCTTCCAATACCGGAATAGGGAATGTCGGTTTTACCTTGATCGTATCAGACTCAGTCCAATCTTTTACCTGGATATTCCAAGTGATGTCGGTTGAATCCGGAGCAGGATTGATGTTGATCACATAACGAGTGTTACGAGCCAAAGCGATAGGATCGCCGATTGTGCCGACACCGTCAGCCTTCTTGAACGGGATAATCTTGGAGATGTTACCACCGCGATAAGTACCGTTAACCTGAACAGCAGTAGCGGTTGCTTCCTGATCGTTGGCGTTCTCGTAAGCATACAAAGTATCAAGAGTCTGGATGTTGTTGGCATCGTCGTCAACGACTGTACCGCTTATCGGGAACGGCTGGGCAGCTACGGCAAGGTCTCCTGTAGAAGCGTTTTCCGGTATCAGGTAAGATGCCGTTTTCGGACGGATCAACTGAGCGGAAGTCAGGACGAAACCATTGGCTTTGTCTGCTGAGTTATAAGCGTTGTTATGGATGTCAATACGAGAAACCAAACGCTCTAAGTCGAATGTCGCAGCAGTGACACCGCCACCGTTACCACCACCCTGACGTTTCCAGGCTTCGATAGTCTGGGTAGCATACATCAAAAGCGGAGTCTGAGGATTTGCTGTTAAAGCGGTTGTCTGGATATTAACCAGGTCATCCCAATTCTGGATACCTTTCAAAGTCTCAGTAAGACCGTTCTCAGCATAGTTAGCGATGACGATCACCTGGGGATCTCCCCAACCGTCACTCTTATGGCGGATTTTGGCGGTATATTCACCAGCAGATACTTCTGCTAATTCTTCCTGTAAACCGTTAGCGCTTAGAGGCTCCTCGGTACTGAAGTAAGAACCGAACTTGCCGGCCATGACTGTACCGTCAATCGTTTCGGCTTTTGTCCGAACGAAGAAGGCTACACTGCTGATTGTTTTTTCCTCGGCGGTTGCCACATCGATCGTTTCGCCAGCCTTGGTTGAACCAC
>URZO01000151.1 GCA_900552465.1 uncultured Parabacteroides sp.
TTTCAGTCCGCACGAAATAGGGCCTTAAACTATCTGAGAGACAACGAGCATTTTGCGCTGCCGTTATTGCATTGCTGTTGCTGATACGTCTTGGCTCACCCGTTCCCGCGCCTGACGCAGGATCGCAAGAAAACGGATTTGTGGCGGATAAGGTTGAGCCGGAAGTGGAACAAGCCGAACCGGGCAAAGTGGATTTACCGGATACAGCAGGATCAGATGCGATCCCGCGTCAGAAGCGGGAACGGGTGGCTCGTCCGATGAAGAGGACGACTGTGATAGCCCGCATAGATACGATTGCCTGGGAAGATACTTCTGTCGATGAAGCGGAAGTCGGGCTTCCGGCAGAAGTGGCAATCTCTAAGCCTACTGCTAAGACTCCTTCCGTCCATCATCAGGGACCAGAACCGGAAAGACGCCGGACAAGAGACTTGATCGCTGTGGCGGACAAGCCTAAGGCAAAAGACGGCAAATGGCAAGTCGGCGCAAATATGGGAACAGGCGGACATGTCTCTTTGGGCCTGAACCTTCAAGGTGACGAATCTCAGGATGGGCTGAACAGTAATGATCCGATTCCCGGCCATCCTTTTCCTCCTATTGACAGTAAACCGGAGCTGGATATGGGCCGGAAACCGGAGGCGTTCTCCAATGTAGATTGTGCGCCGCCGTTATCATTCGGTTTTACTGTCCGGAAGAACCTGAATAACCGTATCGCGCTTGAGAGCGGGCTTGTCTATACCTATCTGTATTCAAAGATGAACGAAAGCGGCTCTGTCGGATATAGGGCTACATTGGGACTGCACTATTTAGGTATTCCCGCTAACCTGGTCGTTAAATTGTGGGATAATCCGAACTGGAATGTCTATGTTTCCGGAGGTTTTATGATGGAAAAGGGGCTACGCTCCCTTTACCACCTGGAGGCGTATCGCCTGGATGAATACAAGACAGAAACAGTCCGTTCCGGCATACACGGCTTGCAATGGTCGCTAAACCTTTCCGTCGGCGTCTCCTACCGTATCTATCGCGATTGGAGCCTTTATCTGGAACCGCGCTATTCCTACTATTTCGACAACAACCAGCCGGTAAGCTACCGTACCGAGAATATGACTTTGATTGGTGTCGGGGCCGGCGTACGGTTCGAGTTCTGAGGCAGGCTATTCACTCCGCAAGCTCTTGACCGGATTACCCGATGCCGACCGGTAGCTGTGCCAGCCGACCGTCAGCAAGGTGATGGTCAGAACGATCAACCCGCCCAGCAGGAAATGGATCGGCTCAACGCTGACCCGGTTGGCGAATCCCTCTAACCAGCGGTTCAGCAAAAGCCACGTAAAAGGAACGGCAATCACAAAAGCAATCGCAATCCATCCTGCAAACTGTTTGAGCAACAGCAGCATGATACTTCCTGTACTGGCCCCGTTCACCTTCCGGATTCCTATTTCCTTGGTTCGTTGTTCGGTCGCATACAGTGCCATGCCGAACAGCCCAAAACAAGTCAGGAATATGCTGATAATAGCATACATCAACAGCAGGTTAGCCATATCGGTCGCTTTGCTGTTGCGTTGCATAAAACCGGCATAGACATCCTCGTAGGTGAAATATTCGCCGGGATTTACCTTATCCCATGCAGCCTTAATATCCGCTAATCCCTGTTTCTTGTGGTCATTGTCCAGGCGGATATAAAGGAATTGAGCCTTTTCCGCCTTTTTGTTATCCAGGTAGAAAACAGTCGGGAAGGCATCTTCTTCCATAGAATTGATATACATATTCTCCGTAATGCCACAGATGATGGAAGTTTCTCCTTCCTTATCCGTATCTTTAAACATCTCGTCATACTTGCCAGCCGGTTGTCCGACCGGATCTTCTCCTTTCGGGATTAGGACATCGGCATACTTCTGGTTCACATAAAGCGGTGTGCCGTATTTCTCTACGGCTTCGTGCGGGTCCATTCCCTGTTTGATGTCCAGTTGCAAGGTTTGGAGCAGATACTCATTCCCCATATATTGTATACCGGATTGATAAGTCTCGGTACCGTCCGGATTATGGATAATGATTTGCCGGAGCATGGCATGATAGATAGAACCGAGAGCCGGAGCAGCTTCCCGGATGTTCGGGCTTTTTTTTAATTCTTCTATCATGGGTTGGCTGTATTTAAAATCTACTGAATAGCCGCCGAGTTCGATCAGGTTACGGAAGCGGTCACCATTTTTTCGGACCAGTCCGACCTGTGCATGGACTGTGAAAGTGGCAATAATCAGACTTATCGAAATCATGAATTGGACAATAGACAGCAGGGTTATAATTCTTCTTTTTTTGTTTCCGGTGAAAAAGAGGCGGTAACTGCTGTCAGTCATCCGCGTTATTTTCCGGCTCATATAGAGTGCCGGGATGATGGAGAGTAGCAATATCAGTCCGACAATAACAGGTAGAACCTGCCCGTTCAGAAAGAATCCGGAAGAAAGCCGGCTCGACATGATGTGGTTGAAAACCGGCATCAGGTCATGCGAGAGCAGTAAGGATAATAGAAAGGAAACCAGAACTGTCAGGAATGTATCGGTAAACAATTGCAGGTTGATGTCGCGGCGTCCCGCTCCCATCAACTTTTGCGTATGTACCATCCGGATTTGTTGCAGGACGCGCGAGAAGCTCAGGTTGATATAGTTGAAACAGGCAATCAGCAGGATGAGCAGCGCCGATATCTGTCCTACATATAGAAGCATTTGCTTGCCCCGGTTGATGAACGGGATTGTTTCCTGTGGATAATTCCGGAAATAGGATTCCTGAATGGAATAGAAATGGTAGCTTCCTTTCTCCATCTGGAGAGTCGGGACCTTATCCTTTTTCAACTTATCGGGAAAGCTCTTTTTATCAAAAGAGGACGTGACTTTGAGCAGGGTGGGACCGCCGTTGAAGTCCGGCTCATTGACGGTCAGCATGTCGAAGGTTAAAAAGGATTGCGGATACTCCTTTATGACTGCGGCTATTTGGAAACTTCTGGTCGCGGGAGTTCCCCAAGACAGGTTTGCCGTAATGATTTGCCCGATTACATTCGTTTTTCCGAATAGCTTGCGTGCGCAGTTTTCGCTTATTGCAGCCTTGTCCGGCGCAGATAGGGCTGTCCGGATATCTCCGTGCAGCACTGTATAGGAGAAAAACTCCGTAAAAGTCGTATCAGCAGTCAGGATGAGCAGGGGGGCGTATTGTTTGTTGCCGACTGTTACGGATTTGCATGAGAGAGTCGTGAACCGCAAGTAATTTTCCACTTCCGTATATTGCTCCTTCAATTGGGGAGCAATAGAGCCTACGGTGTAGGACACTTCTTCTCCGGATGTCATCGGCGAATCTTGCGCCATGTAGACAATCTTGTCCTTATCTGGGTTACTTGCCTCTATATTGAATTCATAAATGACAAAGGCCGCCAACAGGTTTGTACAGGCAATCCCGATGGCAAGGCTGACGATTGAAATAACGGAAAACGTCTTGTTCCGCCACCAACTACGGAAGACAAGTTTTAGTGCTATTGCTTTCATAACTATCTCTTCAATTATGAACCAAAACTATCTTCTTTTGCCCTCCAACGCAAACGGTCAACCGTTTTTTTGCCGGATCAGGATGAAATTGTCTAATTGTTGGACAGTAGAGGGGGATGTTGTTTCATATTGCCAAATTGTGCGCCCTTCCGTTTTCTTATCTCATAGTAATGGTATAGGCAAATCATAACTATGATACGCCAATACCATACTGATGTCTATAATCTCAGATTAACCTTATGTTATAAGTTCACCTTTGGCAAGAAATAAATCTAAAAGATCAAGTTATCCGTCAAAACATTCACGTAGACCTGCTGCGCGATGCCATCGTAGTCCTTAAGGTGTCCGACCAGCACCAGTTCCGCACCTTTCATCCAGGTCTGGAAAGGGACCTCTTTCCGGTAAACAATCTCACGGAGTTTGGTCGGCTTGTTCTTAACAACCAGGTAGGCGCCATCATCGGCAACCGTTTTTCCTTTGAGGGCAAGCGTCCGTTCATACATCTTTTGCTTGTTGGCGCCGTTCACTACAATCGGCTGAAGCATCAACGAATCGCGTCCTTGCCGTAGCATCGGTGTCAATGTCAAGCTCTGATAACGGCCGACGGACAATCCCGACAAATCGATTTGCAAATCCAACGAAAGATTATCCCCCTGCTGCGCGACAGTATTTTCTTTTACATAAACCATCCCCCGGTAATCGGAAGAAAGCTCCTGCGCCCGGCAAAGCAAGACGGCACAAAGGAAAATCAATATATAGAGAGTTGTTCTCATAAGACATTTATTTAATAATGTATATAATGCTTACCCCTAACTTGGTCGGTCCGAAATAGTTATTACGATAACTGCCTTCCGGCTCCTGACCTGAAGGGAAAGAAGTCTTGTCATACTTAAACCGGACATACCCGACCCCGGCTGTAAACTCGACATTCCAGTGAGGAGAAAGATACAGTTGGTAACCATACGAAAGACCGCCTCCATAGGCATTACCATCATACGCATAGCCGGACTTCATCACATTCAAGAGCGTTTTGCCGGCCACATCATAATCGGCATACAGGGCATGGACACCAAAGAAATGTCCGTTAAACCGTTCGTGCAACCAATAGCGCACCTCCGGCTGCACTAACCAATGCTTAATCGATTTATCCTCCGAGAATGTCCACGGATTATAGTTTCCCGAAATATCCAGCGAAAAATGCTTGTTAAATGCCACCTCGGCCCCCAGATTGAAAGTGGTGGTCGCATCATACAGCAAATTCGTCTTAACGGCAACCACCTGCGACCGGGCACAGAGGGCGCAACACAAGCAAAGAAAAACAAAGTATAGTCTCTTCATAGACATTATCATTGATTTACCACTCAGATTAAAGAAACAAAGATATGTAAAATCTATATGTATATAAACACATTTGATAATAAATACATATATCAAACGGATTAATTGTATATCTTTGTCCAAAATAACTTATTCATTATTGGGGGCATATGAAATTTAAAATTATTGCACTGTTCGCCGTTCTCTGTCTGGGGTTTGCAAGTTGTTCTGATGATAAAGAGATTCCAGAACCTCAGCCAACCCGCACTATCTTAGTTTATATGATGGCGAATAACAGCCTCGACAGCTACGCTTCAAAAAACATTCAGAGCATGATCACCGGAGCGACCAGCCAGAACCTAAACGGAGGAAACCTGATTGTTTACTACGCGCCAAGAGGTTCCAACCCGGAACTTCTTCAAATCAAGGAAGAGAATGGTGTTGTAAACAAGTTCCATATCAAAGACTACGATAAACAAAACTCGGCAGACCCGGATGTCATGTTAAGCGTGATTAAAGAAGTCACTACTCAATATAAAGCTGACAGCTACGGATTGATTTTATGGAGCCATGGAACGGCCTGGCTGCCTTCCGACTACCAGAATATGCTGAAGGCTTTCGGCCAGGACGGCAGCAATTGGTTGGAGATAGACGACCTGGCAAAAGGTTTGCCTGACAATCTCTTCGACTTTATCCTGTTCGATGCCTGCTATATGGCAAGCGTGGAATGCACATACGAACTTAGAAATAAGGCGGATTATATTCTGGCCTCCCCTACCGAAACGATGGCAGACGGATGGCCTTATACTCAAATGATGCCGCAATTATTTGCATCGAACCTGCAATTAGATAAGGTTGGCGAAACATTCTACAATTACTACCTGAACGACTCTTATCCATACGCAACCGTATCGCTGACTAAGACAAGCGAGCTGGAAAATCTGAAGAACGCCGTGCACGACATATTAGCCGGCAAAACAGAAAGCGATATCTACGGCATCAATCTTTCCGAAATGCAACGGTTGGAATATTTATACGCCAGCCCGGGAATGTTATATGATATGGCTGACTATATGAAGCAACTGGCAACAGACGAGCAATACAGTAAATTCACCGATTGCTTAGAGAAAGCCGTCGTATATAAAGCCCATACTCCAAAATCATATTACTACTACGGCTATCCCTCCAACGCCTTACCGGTAAACAGCTATTGCGGCCTGACCGCTTTCGTCCCGCAACCAAAGCAGTCTTTTTCTAAGATATTCGACTGGTACAAGGCACGGGTAAGCTGGTATAAAGCGGTATATGAATAAATAACTTATCACCGTATCAGGAAAGCCTTCTTAAAACGTTTCACGACTCCGTCGGGGTGGTAGATTTCGGCATAAAAGATATAGATGCCGGCAGGCAGTGTGCTGCCACTGTTGGCAATACCGTTCCAGGTCAGGTCGCCGGATGTTCCCAACAACTGGTGATTGGCAATCTCGGCAACACGCATGCCTGATGTGTTGAAAACAAATGCACGGCAGTTATAACCCGGACGGTCAAGCAGGTAGGATATACGGTAACTGCCGGTTTCCTCTATCCAGACAGGCGGTTCTATCCCGGTCGAACCTCCGGAAGAAGGATTCCCGTATTGGGAGTTTTGATAACCGGGTCACAACAGTAATGATAATTGCAGCATCACT
>URZO01000152.1 GCA_900552465.1 uncultured Parabacteroides sp.
TAACACACCCCCTTCCCCCTCTCAAGAGGGGAATAAGAATGACTTTTGACACACCCCTTTGTTATATGAGATGCACGGCTTCACATAATCTGAGATGCAACGTTGCTTTAAGCTACTACTTCACATAATCAGCATTGTTCAGGAAATCATAGCTCTGCTGGCAGCTGGCGACGGGGTCGTTGTTGGTGTATTGTTCGACTTCAACGTACCAGTCTTTGATGTTGTTGGCATACATCTGGTCGAAGATCGGTTGGAAATTCATCTTTCCGCTCGCGCCGATTTCTTTTTCATCCTTGATGTGGATGGCTTTGAACTGGCTCGGACGGTTCTTCAGGTAGGCAACGGGATCGCCACCCCCTTCTTGTACCCAATACACATCCATTTCGAAGAATACATGGTTCGGGCTTACGTTGTCCAACAGGAAGTCGTAGATCAACTGACCGTCGATTTTCTTAAATTCAAACGCATGGTTGTGATAGCCGAATGCGATACTGGCGGCGGCGGCCTTATAGCCGACCGTGTTGAAATAGTCGCAATACATCTTCAGGTCGTCCAACGTCGTCTTGTCGTTAACCGGCATCCAGGGCTGAACCATGTATTTGACACCCAACTCGTTGTGAGCGGCAATCGCCTGATCCCACCAACTCATCACTTCGGCTTCTTTCTCTTTCGTGAACTCCTGTCCCAAGTGGGCGCTGGTGCATTTCATACCCAGGTCGTTCACCATTTTCTTGAATTCGGCGGGAGCCATGCCGTAGACCTTACCATTGTCGTAGCTGGCGGTTTCAAGGTTCTTATAACCCATCTTGGAGGCCGTTTCCAATACTTTCTGAATTCCTTCTTCTTTTACAAGGTCTCTCAAAGAATACAACTGAAGTCCAATATATTTGGACGACTCGGATGCCGACGCTTTGCCGGCACAAGAGGATAATAACTGAGGCATCACCATACCTCCCGCAAGCATCAAGGATGCTCGCTTTAAAAAGTCACGTCTGTTCTGCATAGTACTAAAAAATTAAGTTTGCTTGAGAATTTGTACAAAAATAGAACTATATTCGAAGTTTCCTTACATAATAGCGTTAAAATCCTCAAATTTCTTCCTCCGTCGTATCTGAAACCGGTAAATGACGCAAGCCAGAAGGAAATAGACACCGGCTTGTACCCATAAGGTATGGTATTCGTGCGCCACTTCGTTCAAGGTCGCCCCGCTGGTATTGATACGGATAAATCCCTGAATACCGGGCGTAGAGGGGAAGGCATAGCCGACCGCCTGCCAGAACGGGGGGATCGCCTCCTTCGGCCAGGACACGCCGGAGATGAACAGGAGGATCACCGAGGTAAAGACGAACAACAACATGGGGGCCTCACGGTTTGTCATAAAGCCGGACAGAGTCATCGCAAAAAAGATGCAGGCAAAGAGGTATGGCAGGAGAAACAACAGGATTGTCATCGGATTCCCCACCTGCGGCAAGGAAAACAGCTTGGGAACAACCGCCACGACCCAGATGCAGACCAGCACATAAATCAATATATACGTCAAAGACTTGCCCAGCACGACCCGCAACGTCCCGTTGAAATGGGGGCTGCCCGGTACGAGGTTACGGAGGCTGTTCTTCTCGCGTGCCGTCCCGCCCAACATGCCGATGCCCAGGACCAGCGTCTGCTGGATCACTAAGATCAGGATAGCCGGCACCAGGAAGCTGGCAAAGCCATTCTGGGAATTGAAGATCGTCACGGACTCGTAGGGCACGGGGTCGATGGTGATCTGCTCCTGCTTTTCCGACATGCCCGGCGAATTATGTTGCCGGAGCTCTTTCCCCAGGTCGAGCGACACCTCCGTGGCCGACAACAAGAAGGCTTTGTAGAACAAAAGGCTGCTCATATCCGAGTACAGGGGGACGGCCGTCTGCTTGCCCCTATGCAGGTCTTTGCTGAACTCCGTCGGGAAATAGAGAATCCCGTATGCTTTTTTTTCGTCCAGCATCCGCTTGGCCTCTTCCATATCAGTACAGACGGCCACCACCTCGACATCCGGCGTCGCGTTCACCCGGCGGGTAAACTCGCGGCTCAGATACGAGTCGGACTGGTCTACGACTACCATCTTGGCCTCGTGCACCACTTCGTTATTATAGATGAAGGAATATAGCAACGGATAGGCTAAGGGCACGAGGAAAAAGAAGATCAGCACTCCTTCGTCGCGGAACACATTCTTCAGCTCGTCCTTCCAGATATAAAAGGTATCCAGAATCCCTTGCTTGATCATATATCGTAAACGATGTTCTTTTTTCATCTCTTTCTGTTTTACGGAATATATTTAAAGTACAACAGCGCTTTCTTCAGATTCTTCCCGATCAGGAAAGGCAGAACGAGGAAGGCGGCGAGCCAGGCGTATTCGGTCCAGCTATAAAAGAAAGCCCTTCCGTTCAGAGCCTGGTCCACATAGATCAGGAAATAATGGCGAAGGGGGAACATATTGCTTAAGGCTTGCAAGGTCGGGTCCATCCCCAAGACCGGGAACGAGAACCCCACGATCGAAAAAGCAAGCATCCCGAAGAGGCTGGCAAAGCTCAACCCCATACGGAACGTCGGCAACACCCCGATCATAAAGATCCCGACGGACTGAGAGGCGATCACCAGCAGGAACAGGGCCGATAACATCGGCCACCAGCCGCTATTAAGCGGAAATGAGTTGAAGCCATACAAGGCCGCGCCATACAGAAAGGCCATGACCGTAAAGACCACCGTATAGGGGATCATCTTCCCGATCAGGCTGACCGCAAGCGAGTTTCCGCCCATCTGCAACCACTCCCGGGCGGTCGAAGATTTGATTTCGGAACCGATGCTGAGCACCGTCACCAGGAAGATCATCAATTGGAGGACACCGGGCAACAAGGTGTTATTCAGGTAGACCGAATAGTTGAGCCACGGATTCCCGAGCGCATGCGTGTCGATCACGATCGGTTGGAGCTGGGCCATGATCTGGTCCTCGGTGTAGCCATGCGCCAATCCGGTCTGCAAACCGACCGAGGCGCCGGCCAGCACGGACATGGTCTTCATATCCCGGAACAACAGGGAGGCGCCGATCAGGTAGGTGCCATTGGTGTAGAACGACAACTTGGGCTGGCGTCCGGCCGCCGCATCCACCCCGAAATCTTTCGGGATATAGAAGATGCCGTAGACCTTCCCCTCTTGCATGGCCTGGCGGGCCTCCTCGAAAGAGACCGTCGTGAGGGCTACCTCCGTCTGTTCGAAAGCATCCAATTGACGCGACAGGTTACGCGAATTGGACGAGCCGTCCATGTCTACAACGGCAATCGGCATATCGGTCGGCAAGCCGTCTTTCATCAACGAAAGGAAGAACACGACGCAGATGGTCGGAGCCACGAGCATACAAAAGAAGTAGACGGGTTTCTTCCCGATCCGTTGTATCTCCCGACGGACGATCATCCAAATGCTATGTAAACATTGTTTACTCATTATTCATTTCCTTTTTTCTTCATGATGACGGACATTCCGGGGCGCAGGTCGGCCACCTTCTCCTCGGGACGGGCGCGCACCTCGAAGGTCTTGTAGTCGAACTGACCGTTTGTCTTGGTTGCTTTCCAGGCGGCGTATGTCCCCATATCTTTCATATAATAGACTTTCAACTTGACGGGGCGGCTATCCAATGCCGGGATGAAGGCGTTCAGCTCGGAACCTATTTTAATGTCCTTCAGGAGGTCTTCACGGATGCTGAATGTCACCCACATATCGTTGAGGTCGGTGATGTTCATGATCGGAGCACCCGTACCGACCAGTTCGCCCACTTCGGGAAAACGTTCGGACACCTCGCCGTCGATCGGAGAGAGCAGGACGGCCTCTTTCAGATAGGACTCCACTTCGGCAACGGCCCCACCGGCCTGCTGGACAAGTGCGGAGGCGGCGGCTTTATCTTCCACCCGGGCGCCGTCCATCGCCATGTCGTATTGTGACTTGGCGGCTTTTTCCGTAGCGGCCATCGCCTTGTAGTTGGCTTCCGCCTCATCGCGCTTCTGGGCGGACATCACGCCTTTTTCGAAGAGGTTCTGCACACGGGTATATGATTTATGGGCAATATCCAAACCGGCTTTAGCCTTCTGCCACATTTCGTAAGCGGCGGCTATTTCCTGGGCGCGTGCTCCCTTGATAGCCTTTGCGTTCTGGGCTTCGGCCGCACGGCGCACGGCTTCGGCTTGTTGGAGCTTAGCCAACACATCGGGCGTGTCGAGGAATACGAGCGTATCGCCCGCCTTCACCTTGTCGCCTTCACCGAAACGGTAGGTTTCGATACGGCCGGGCACTTTGCTGGAAATACGTACCTCGGTCGCTTCGGCCTGCCCCATAATGATGTCGTCCGGCGGCGTCAACAGAAAGAAACCGGTTAAAGCGACTAATCCTACCACACCTGAAAACGCGATAAATGCCAGCAGCATGTTATTGATCGAAAACTTCTTATTCTCGTCCATCTCTATTTTTGTTTTTATCGTTATTATTCTTGTTCGTTTGCGGAGAGTTTACCCATTGCCTTGGTCAGGTAAACTTCGGTCAGTTTGACTTCTATCTGTGCGTCGATCAGGCTGGAACGGGCCGACACCCAGGCCGTCTGGGCCTCCATCAGGTTGAGGGCGGGAATCACTCCTTCCTCGAAGCCTAAGTTGGCATGGCGAAGGTTCTCTTCTGCATTTTCCATATTGCGGGCAGAGGCGATCAGCTTCTTGCCTGCTTCGTTCACCTTATAAACGGATTGGTTGACCTGCAATTCGATCTTCTCGCGGGCATCTTGCAATTCCAACGACTTGATGCGCGTCTCGGCCCGTGCCGAATTACGCTTATAGGTTCCCTCCCACCAGCCGGAGAGCGGCACTTTCACCATCACGCCGACATTGAACATACCGGCAAATTCGTTCTTATAGCCGTTCATCGCATTCGGATTGGTGACTAAGTAGTTCGCCATGAGAGCGACGTTGGGCAACATGTCCGACAACACGATCCGTTCCTTGCGTTTATAGATCTTGGTTGCCAGGTCGAGGCTCTTCAACTCGTTACGGTTCAGGAAGGCTTCGTTCACGTCGGCCGCCGTCAGGGTCGGTTCGGTCGGGAAATCTTCGATATCCTCGTCGGCCAGGGCAAGCGGTTCTTCGAGCGGAAGGCCGCATATCTGAGCCAGGAGCATGCGGGAGAGGGCCAGGCCGTTATTGACCTTCGTCTGCGCCATCTCCGCCTCGTTCAGCTTGACCTTGACGGACAGGCCGTCGGCCTCGGTGGCAACGCCTTCGTCGATCATGGCGGTGATATCGTGGTCGGTCTTACGGAGCAGGTCGACGTAGGCATCGGCCAGCTTCTTTTTGTTCACTAAGGAAATCACCTGCCAATAGGTCTCATCGGTCTTATAGATGACATCTTGCAATTGCTGGTCGTTCATCGACTCGGCCAATTGCTTGGCATACTTCGTGATCTGATTGTAATTGATGATCTTGCCACCCATAAAAACCGGTTGCACGAGCGAAACGCTTCCCACCCAGATATTCTGGATGTCGAGGTGTTGCATATCTCCCACCCCTTCCATCAATTGGCCGAAGACCGGAAGTTGGGCGATCGGCCCGAGGGCATTCCCTATGGACGTACTCAGCGCACCCATATCCAGCAGGTTGATATCCTTCTGGTTCCACAGATACGCACCTGTAGCGGAAAGTTGCGGGAAATATTTGGTAAAAGCGGCGTTCCTCTCGTCGCCTGCCATCTTGATCTTTTCGCCCGAAATCTTCAACTCTTTATTGTTTTGGATCGCCAGGTGGCGGCATTGCTCCAACGTCAGCACCTGCCCGGCATTCGCGTAGCCCGACGAAACCAGTAATGCGACTAATACCACAAATCTTTTCATATCTATCTCTTTTTATTCGGTTCCTATTTTAAACTATTCCAACCCCTTACTATTATATATTCAGCAAATATAGAAAATACGGTGCAAAAATACAGGTTCGGTTTAAATATAAAATTGAACTAATTCAATTAAACGATATAGAGGAGAGAGAAACGCCGGCTCATCATTTGGCATATATGAGCTATTTGTGTCATTGCTTTCCAACAAGGTATCACCTTGTGCCGCAGGCTCTCTTTTGCCGTTCGTTTCAACGAACGGTTTTAAAGATT
>URZO01000153.1 GCA_900552465.1 uncultured Parabacteroides sp.
AGGCTCTGTCTTTCGTAAGAAAGATGCAGAAATTCCTTGCCACGCCCCAAGTGCCGCCACTAACATCCGCTAATAACACAACTGAAACCGCCGCCAGCCTCCTGCAATGGACGGGCAATGCCATCGACCTCGTGGAACTTATCTACGGCATCGATGAGATGGGCTGCATCAACAACGGCACCATGCCACTCAAACAGCTCGCCCCACTCCTTTACAAGATATTTGGGGTTGAGTCGAAGGACTGCTACCGTTTCTACACCGACATCAAACGCCGGAAGAACGAAAGCCGCACCTACTTCCTTGACAGGATGCAGGAGAAATTGAACGAGAGGATGCTGCGCGATGATGAGTTGGATCGTATGAGGAGATAAAAAACAAATTCATTAGAATAAATCACATCAATTTCACATCAATTCAATTCATTATTTTGTTATATTAGAAAAAGATATTAACTTTGCATTGAAATTGATATAGTCATAATTCAGATGAACTCAATACACGATATAACAGACTACATTATCTTACGAGTAAAATCGGAAGATAGATTTGCGTCTTTAATAAATTTAAAGTTGCAGAAGTTATTGTATTATGTTCAAGCATGGTCTTATGGTATCAATAAAAAACCTATGTTTGACGGCGAGTTTGAAGCATGGATTCATGGTCCGGTAAATCGAGAAATCTACAATCGATTTAATTCTACAAAATATCTCTATTCAGAAATCAATATTGATGATTGCATGAATCACAATGTGAGTTTATCATCAGAAGACGCTGAATTTATTGACTTTATATTGGAGAATTATCTTAAATATAGCGGTGCTGAATTAGAACGATTGTCCCACAATGAGATGCCTTGGATTGAAACACGTGGAGATTTAAATGTAAATGAGCGTTGTGACAAGGTTATTACTCCAGAACTAATGATTGAGTATTATGGGAAAAAATGGGAAACTATTAAATCTTAATTCAGATTCTCCTAAATACGGAAACAAATCATTAGTTACCAAAGAACAAGAAAATGAGTTAAAGAGAAGGAAGATAACTTTTTCCTTCTCTTACTTTAAGCAGATACCTAATTTTCAGATTGGAGAGTGTTCTAAGGGATGGCATATTGGGCTTCTTGAACGATTAGGTGCTTTGGGTACTATGACACCGCAAGAAGTATTAGAAGAAAATAGAGGTAGTATTGCATTAAGATGTCATCCAATAGATTGGAGTGCTAAAAACATTCCTATTCAACGAAAAGATTTAGATTGGCTACCAAAAGAAATATTGGACAATGAGACAGATTTTCCAATAATGCAATTTTCGATAACAAAAAGTACGGGGCGTATTGTAGGTTATTTTGATCGGGATTCTTCTATATTTCACATAGTATTATTAGATCCTGAACATAATATACAACCGGCAAAGAAAACTAATTATCAAATACAACCAACTACAAAAGGGTTATCTCAATATGATGATTTATTAAATAAGTTGGAACGAATTAAAAGTATCGTATCAGATTGTTCTGATAAAAAGTGCAAATTGCATTCACATATTAGTGTTATAGAAGAATTACATGACAATATTGTTTATATAGGACTTGATAATGACTTCTATAGCACTTATCAAGAAATCTTAAAGAAAATTCCATTGCAAAAAATTTTGGAAAACGGAATCTTAGTAAGTATGGATAATGCTTAAGTTCTAAAAAAATGAAGAAAGGTTTATGGTAAGCCTTTCTTCATTTTTTTATTTACTTCTGCTGCAACAAATGCTTCAGGTTGTCATCGCCTGCGATGCGCTCCAGTTCATCCTGCACAATCTGCTTCACCTCCTCCTTGATGCGCCGGTAGTTCGCCTGTACCGTTTCCTTCATTCGGTCGTTGCCGTCCTCGTCCGTGAAATCGGTAATGACAGGAATTTTCTTGTAGGCACTTTCCTCCCGCTTGACCTTTTCGGCATCCACTACAATCTCACAGTGAAAAATCTTCTGCTCGATGCGCTCGTTGAAGTTGTCGGACACCGAACCTACAAACATGCCCTGCGTCAGACTGGAAATCTTGCTCGGCGGAATGAGCGCGTCCATCTGCGTGTTGATGGAGGTGGAAACATCCTGCCGGTTAATGGAGATAGACTGCCGTTTCTGCAACACCTTACCAAACCGCTCCGATAGCGTCTTTGCCGTTTCGCCTACCACCTGCCCGGAAAAGATATTGCCGACAGTGTTCATCACCACCTTCGCCTCCTTGTCCCCGTAGTCTCGCACCAACTGGCTGAAATCCTGAAAACCCAGACACACGGCAACCTTGTTGCTTCGGGCGGTAGCTATAAGATTGTCCAGCCCTTTGAAGTATATCGTGGGCAGCTCGTCAATGATGACCGACGACTTCAGCATCCCCTTCTTGTTGATGAGTTTCACGATGCGGGAGTTGTACAATCCGAGTGCCGCCCCGTAGATGTTCTGGCGGTCGGGATTGTTGCCCACGCATAGGATTTTCGGCTCTTCGGGATTGTTGATGTCCAGCGTAAACTCGCTGTCCGACATCACCCAATAGAGCTGCGGTGAAATCATCCTCGACAGCGGAATTTTCGCCGATGCAATCTGCCCCATCAACTGCTCGGCAGCCCCTCCGAGCCATGCATCCATAAAAGGAGAAAGATAGTTCTCCAGTTCCGGGTAAGAGGTCAGTATCGGAAAAATATCCTCGTAACGGCGGTTCAGGAACTCGATGGCATGGGGGAACGTGCAATACTTGCCGTTCTGAAAAATTTTGAGATACCAGATGATAGCCGCGAAAAGGATGATGGGCGATTCCACAAAAAAGTCGCCCTGTTTCTGCACCCAACTCTTGTTTAAGTTGAGCATGATGGTGTACGCGCTCTCGTAAGCGTCCGTAATATCCTCCATGAAATCCGGGTGAATGGGGTTGCAACGGTGGCTGCGTCGCGGGTCGTCGAAGTTTATCACGTAGAACTTCGGCTTCACCTTGTATCCCTCCGGGTGGTTGAGCAGATGATTATAGGCTATCGTGGACAAGTCACTGAATTTGAAATCATAGACATACATCGAGAAGCCCTTCTCAATCTGTTGGTCGGGTAGGTCAGCTCCCTTTCGGGAGCTTTCCCCCCTAAGAACCGTACATGAGAGTTTCCCCTCATACGGCTCAAGCAATTCTAAATTTCTATATAGAAACCGGCTCATTATTTCCTTTTTTTATTGAGTTGAACAATACTTCTGTGGCAGCTATCATGTATCAGGGTTTTAACCTTTTTACCTTCTACAATGTCTTCTTTGATATACCAAGACATTTCTTTATTGATAGGATTGCCACAAATGGGACATTTTCGATTTTGTCTTTCCCACATTTTAAGGATAGTTTTCTTCCCATTAAGAGTTAAAAGCATTTTGTAGGTCTCCCGTTTGTCAAAATACTCTTTATCCATTGGTTCATACGGATTTACCTCATTTCGTATCTTTACATATCGGATAATTTCTGTGTCAGTGAGGTATTTTAGAGCATGATGTCTTTTATTTACCTCGTCTTTTTTATTTTCGACAGAGAAAGTCCAACTGCGTGTTCCGATTTTTCTGAAGTATTTCTTTTTAATCCATGTTTTACTCTTTTTGGGATGGCGTTTGAGTGCCCATCTCCATAGTTTGTGGAAAATCTGATAGTCTGCTTTACTGAATGTATCAGAGGACACTACATACTTGTAGTAGTTAGCCCAACCTATTATTATCGGATTTAGAAGCCTTATAATAGAACTTTGAGTTACAGAGGGATTGCCTTTAACAAGCTCTCCAATCTTGTCCAAAAATCTTTTGACTCCTTCTTTGGACGGTTTTATAAGCATCTTATCGTTATACTTTCTGATGTTGAAGCCAAGAAAGTCGAAACCATTCTCTATATGGGTAATCTTAGTTTTCTCCTCAGATAGAGTAAGTCCTCTTGTCTCCAAGAACTCCTTTACTAAAGGAAGCACTTCAT
The DNA here is from genome assembly GCA_900552465.1 of uncultured Parabacteroides sp. Lineage (GTDB taxonomy): Bacteria > Bacteroidota > Bacteroidia > Bacteroidales > Tannerellaceae > Parabacteroides. Next base: position 3,978 of record URZO01000153.1, read on the forward strand.
CTTCCAACATTTCTTTGCTTCTTCCAGTGATGATAAAGTCATCAGCATACCTTATCAAATGTACTTTGGGATAATAGGTATCTCTATGATGATTTATCTTGATAAAGCGTTCTGATAGTTTTGCTTGTAAGCCATCCAAAGCCATATTAGCTAGAGTTGGAGATATTATTCCTCCCTGCGGAGTACCCTCTTCTGTCGGAAACAGCCTGTTGTCGAAAACAAATCCAGATTTAAGCCACTTTTTTAGCATGACTTTATCCATTGGGATATTGTCTATAAGCCATTGGTGACTGATATGATCAAAACAGCCTTTAATGTCCCCTTCCAAAATCCATTTGGGAGAAGCCTCTTTAGCCAATACACAGAAGCATTGTCCTATTGCATCGTGGGCACAACGTTCTTTGCGAAAACCGTATGAACAGTTGTCACCAGTCGTTTCGGCAATGGGGTCTAATGCCATTAAGTATAGTGCTTGCATAGCCCTGTCCTTCATGGTTGGTATTCCCAAAGGTCGGAGTTTCCCGTTCTTCTTTTTAATATGTACCCGTTTTAACGGTTGTGGACGGTATCCTCTTCTCCTTAATTCAGTTATTGCGTTCATTTTCCCATGTGAAGTCGCCCATAAGACATGGTCAACTCCAGCTGTGTTCTTCCCTTTATTGGAAGTCACTCGTCTAACCGCCAATGCTTTGGCATAGAACGAGTGTACCAGCATCCATTGTAAGGCTTTCACCTTGTTATGTTTGCCAGCTTTTTGAGCCTTTACAATACGAGCTTGTAGCTTTTTAACTTCAACTTCACACTTGGTCCAGTTTATGCTTTCCCAAGTGTCCCATTTTGAGTTAGTAGATGCACACGATTTTGATTCGTTCATTTGCTTTTCTCCTTTCAAAAGTTCTAAAAGTTTCTTGTAAAGAATTACCTAACGCAGAAGTCAGCACACTTTCGTGTAGGGTAATGTTGCCTTGTCCAATTCATGGATGATGGCTCAACCACATATCCTCCTCATTACAAGGATGGCGTTCGCTTTTTCTGCAATCCTATACCTGCACCCCGTTCAGCTTTCCTTACGGTTTGCTTACCTGCATTTGCAGGAGAGATACAGGCTTACCACGTTTCGTGTAAATAACATACGAGTAGGTTAGGTTCCGTCTCTTCGCCGGCAGTGCTTATGTCCGTGTAACCCTAATCAAAGAGAGAGTTATCCGACTGCATACTTTTTAGTTCAAGCCTTTCAGTATCTTTGGCTTATTCCAATTTAACGACGATTCAAACAACGATTCACATGTGTTAACCATACTACTCTGCCTAGCCTCCCAACTCTATGATACTAAGAGTTATTGTCTTTCCCTTACGGTTTTGTCTTTTCCTTTCGGAAGGAGTACATTGTCCGGACAGCTTGATACAGAATTATCACTATTGGTGCATCTGTCCGTAGGCTACCGTTGACGGAACAACGGGTTCAATCATTCAATTCCAGCTCGTGGATTAGAATTTTGAACAATTATTTACGCAACTTCGTGTCGCACTTTGATGAAACTGTTTACCACCGCGTATGACTTTCCGCTGCCCGGCGTACCCAAAACGATGGAGGCACGGAACGGATTCACGACATTGATCCAGCCGTTGTTCCAACGTTTCCTGTAATAAAAGCGTGTGGGCAGGTTTACCGAATACTCGCTTTCGATAAGCCGTGTTTCCTGCATGAAGCTCTCGTTCTCGTTGTTGAACACGTCATCCATGAGGTTGTGTTTCAACAGGCGGCTCATCCACAGACCGCCCATCAGCAGGCATACATAGCCTGTGCCTACGGTCAGCGCGTAAAGCCCCGTCACCGCTTCAACCGGCAGCGGCAATGCCAGTATCCACCAGTTGAGGAAGAACAGCACGAACCCTGTGGCAAGTGCCGTCCAGATCCTTCCCCAAGTGATTTTCTCTCCCTTGACCCCCTTTGTACCCAGACAGGACAGGGCAAGCAGCAGGACGGCAAACAGCTTTGTGTACAGTATGGAATGGAACAGCCCCGCCGTGCGGTCGAAGTTCAGAAGGATTCTGTCCACCACACCGATGTTCACGCCCCACAGCCGGATGACTTCGTAACAGAACCAGTACACGTTCATAACCACTAAAATAATACTCACGGCACGCAGAAAATCCATGATTTTCGCCAATGCCCTCAAATCGTCTT
>URZO01000154.1 GCA_900552465.1 uncultured Parabacteroides sp.
TTAAACCGTTCGTTGAAACGAACGGCAAAAGAGAGCCTGCGGCACAAGTAGAGATACACGGCCGTGTATCTCTATAGAACGATAAATCAGCATTTGCAGATTCAATATAAAACCTGTTCCTTTGCGATCCCGCGTCGGAGCGCGGGAACGGGATAGCTCACTTTTGCAAAATTGTGAACCCTATCGCATTTTCGTCTCATAGTTATGGTTTTGGTAAGTCATTACTATGAGATGCTTTTCACATCGGTATGATGTAAATATAGTATATCATTAAATTTAGACTCTTTTATTGTATTATTCCGAAAAATGCATATATTTGCGGCAGTCCATACACTTAATGCAAGGTGTTGGTTTTAAACTATTGTAATATGCTCGTTAAATCTTACAGACGGCTGTTCAATTGCCTGATTGCTTAGCAGGCAGTTCTTCTCTTCCCTTTTACCTCTTCCCGGTAGAAGATCGATTCATTTATGTACTTGTAAACGCAAAGTCGTTGGCTGTTGCCGGCGGATTTGTCCCTGTATAAAGGAGACGGAATGTCCTCTGATTAAAATAACTTGAATAAAAAAAGCCTTTTATAAATATGACTACAATCACAGCTCAGCGTGCACCGCATAGTGCCTCGAATTTTGCCCCTGCAGTAGAGGCAAACGCTTATGGAATGAACGACCGGATCAAACGTCTTCGTCAGGAAACGTTCGATGCCGAACCCTCCCTGTCTATTGAACGCGCCTTGATAGAAACCCGTTTCTATCAGGAAAACTACGGAAAGTATCCGATTCCGATTCTTCGGGCCATGAACTTTTATGAGATATGCAAGCAAAAGACAATCTATATCGGTAAGGACGAACTGATCGTGGGCGAACGCGGACCGAAACCTAAATGCGTACCGACTTTCCCCGAACTGACCTGCCATAGCGTAGAAGATTTGCATGTCCTGAACACCCGCGAACTGCAACGCTATACGATCAGCCAGGAAGACATCGACACCTATGAACGCGAGGTGATCCCTTACTGGAAAGGACGTACACAGCGGGAACGTATCTTCAGCCATGTCCCGCAAGAATGGAAAGATGCGTATGAAGTCGGTATGTTCACCGAATTTATGGAACAACGCGCTCCGGGGCATACGGCTTTGGATGGCAAGGTCTATAAATATGGCTTGCTGGATCTGAAAGAGCGTATCCAAAAGGAACTCGACAGCCTCGACTTTATGAATGATCCCGAGGCAACCGACAAACAGGAAGAGTTGACCGCCATGTCTATCTCGTGCGATGCCGCTATCTTGCTGGCCGAACGGCATGCGGACCTGGCCGACGAAATGTCACTGACGGAGGCAGACCCGAAACGTGCCGCCGAGCTGCGCCGTATTGCCGAAGTTTGCCGGTGGGTGCCGGCTCATGCTCCGCGTAATTATTGGGAAGCCATCCAGATGTACTGGTTTGTCCACCTGGGAACGATCACCGAGCTGAATGGTTGGGATGCCATGAATCCGGGTCATTTCGACCAGCATCTGGCACCCTTCTATGAAAAGGATATTGCCGACGGTACGTTGACGCGTGACGAGGCGAAAGAGTTGATGTCCTGCTTCTTTATTAAGGTGAACAACCATACGGCCCCTCCCAAAGTAGGTATTACGGCTAAGGAAAGCGGTACTTATAACGACTTTACGAACCTGAATATCGGCGGCGTGAAATCCGACGGCAGCGATGGTGTGAGCGAAGTATCCTACATCATGCTCGAGACGATAGAAGAGTTGCACATCCTGCAACCCGGCAGTGCGATCCATATCAGCGCCCGTACGCCTGAACGTTTCCTGCGTGCCGGATGTAAGGTGATCCGCCAGGGACATGGTTATCCTTCCGTGTTCAATCCGGATGTGTATATTCAGGAACTGATGCGCCAAGGCAAATCCCTGCAGGACGCGCGTGAAGGTGGTTGCAGCGGCTGCATCGAAGTCGGGGCGTTCGGTAAGGAGGCTTACGTGTTGACGGGGTATCTGAACGTACCGAAGATTTTAGAGGTGACGTTGCACAATGGCGTCGATCCGGTTTCCGGCCGTAAGGTAGGGTTGGAGACGGGCGATCCGCGCAGCTTTGCCGGCTATGACGAGCTATACGCCGCTTTCATGAAACAAGTCCGTTACTTCGTGGACATGAAAGTTCGCGTCAGCAACTATATAGACCGCATGTTTGCCAAATATGCGCCTGCCACTTTCCTGTCTCTCTTTATAGATGACTGTATTGCGAAAGGACGTGATTACTATAACTGTGGTCCGCGCTATAACACAACCTATATTCAGTGCACCGGCCTCGGTACGATTACGGACAGCCTGTCTACGTTGAAGAAACATATATTCGAAGATAAACGCTGGTCGATGGACGAGTTGTTGCAGGCGATGGCAAACAATTTCGAAGGGGCTGAAGCAATGCGGCAGATGATCCTGAACCGTACGCCATTCTTCGGCAATGACGATGAATATGCCGACAGCATCGCGGTTAAAGTATTCGATGACCTGTATGATACAATCGAGGGCAAGCCGAATACGAAAGGCGAATGTTTCCATCTGAATATGTTGTCAACGACCTGCCACGTGTATTTCGGTAAGGTGATGGGAGCTACGCCGAACGGACGTTTAGCCGGACGGGCTATCTCGGACGGTACTTCTCCTTCGCATGGTGCCGATACGCACGGACCGTCGGCCGTTATCAAATCGCTCGGCAAGCTGGATCAGGTGAAGAGTGGCGGAACGTTGCTCAACCAGCGTTTCCTTCCGAGCCTGTTGAAGCGGGAAGAAGACATTTCCAAGCTGTCCTCCCTGATCCGCAGTTATTTTGCTTTGGGCGGGCATCATATCCAGTTTAATATTGTCGATACGGAGACGCTTTATGCCGCTCAGAAATGTCCGGAGGATTATCGTGACCTGCTGGTCCGTGTTGCCGGTTACAGTGATTATTTCAACGATATGAATGCCGATCTACAGGCAGATGTGATCATGCGTACGGAACAGGAAAGTTTTTAAGATGCTTATATTTGACATAAAACGATACGCCATCAACGACGGGCCGGGCATCCGGATTACGATTTTTATGAAAGGATGTCCCCTGTCGTGTGTATGGTGCCATAATCCGGAAGGGCTTTCCAGCCGGAAAGAGAAGCTCTATACGAAGAAGAAATGTATCGGTTGCCAGACCTGCGTAAAGGCTTGTCCTCAGCAGGCGTTGACATTGACGCCGGATGGGATTGTGACGGACCGCACGCGTTGCACGCTCTGCGGGACCTGTGCCGAAGTCTGTCCGGCTCTGGCAATGGAGATTTCCGGCACGGAGTATTCGACCGATGCATTGATGAAAGAGATAGAGAAAGAAACTGTCTTTATGGACCGCTCGGAGGGAGGCGTCACGTTTTGTGGCGGAGAACCGCTGTTGCATCCGGAACCGCTCCTCGAACTGTTGCGCCGTTGTGGCGAGCAGGGTATCCACCGGGCTGTCGATACGACGTTGTTTGCCCGGCCCGAGATCGTACGGGAGGTGATGGATAACTGCGAGCTTTTCCTGGTCGACCTGAAACAGATGGATTCGGATAAGCATAAGCATTACTGCGGTGTACCGAACGAACTCATACTGTCCAATCTCCGGATGATAGCCGAAGCAGGTCATGATTTTTATCTGCGCATCCCGTTGATAGAAGGGGTGAATGCGGACGAAGAGAATATAACCCGTAGCGCCAGGTTTCTGGCGTCCCTTCCCTGGAAACACCGGACGGTGAACCTGCTGTTATATCATGATATAGGGAAAGGGAAACATGAGAAGTTAGGAACGATCTATAATCCCGAGCATTGTGCTTTCGCTACGCCATCGGATGAAACCGTTGAACGTTGCCGCGAGATATTTGCCGGTTACGGGATCGAGACGGCAATAGGTGGGTAGTTAAAGAGGGTGTCATTTGTAAAAAAAATAGTCAGAAACAACGTTTCTGATTACAAAAGATAAAAAGGGACACCAAGCACAATGTTTATTTCCTTAAAAAAAGAATTTTAATATCAGAAACAATGTTTCTTGATTAATAATAATCTTTTTGATAGAAGAAACGCTGTTTCTTGATTGAAATGATTTCGATCGCATCAAGAAACAGCGTTTCTGGCTTCAGAAAAATCATTCTGTTACTTTCTTCACCGTATCCTCCTTGTTTATTCATGCAGAGGCGAACGATACCTGGTTATCCAGATACGCCAATTATAAATTTAACTCCGCTTTCATTCCGTTTAACACAACAACTCTTTAGCCTGCAGTGTTTCATTATCAATTTTATTAACGTCAAAATTGATATAAATGGAATGGATTGCGAATTTGCTCCGGCATTATCCGGAGCTTGCTATTTTTATCACTCTGGCCTTCGGCTTCTGGATTGGTAAGTTTAAGATTAAAAAGTTTACGTTGGGGACGGTAACCAGTGTTTTGTTGGTCGGTGTCTTGATAGGACAATTAGATATTGAAATAGGGGCTCCGCTGAAATCAGTGTTCTTTTTGTTATTCTTGTTTGCTGTGGGTTACAGCGTGGGGCCCCAGTTCTTCAGGGGATTGAAAAAAGAAGGATTACCACAGGTGTTGTTTGCAGTCGTGATGTGCCTTTTCTGTTTGCTGGTTCCTTTTGTCCTGGCTAAGATTATGGGCTATTCGGCTGGTGAAGCAGCCGGTTTGCTGGCCGGTTCGCAAACGATCTCCGCCGTGTTGGGAGTGGCGGAAGATACGATTAACCAATTAGGCATACCGGATGCCGACAAATCGAGTATGATCAACGTGATGCCGGTCGCGTATGCCGTCTCTTACATTTTCGGAACGGCAGGCTCTGCCTGGATTATGAGCGATGTGGCTCCCCGGCTGTTAGGCGGAATCGAATCGGTCAAGAAAGCCTGTCGCGAACTGGAAGCGAAGATGGGAACTGACGATGAGAGCGAGCAGCCTGGTTTTATGCCTGCCGCCCGTCCGATTACTTTCCGGGCTTACAAGATCAGTAATGACTGGTTTGGTGCCGGTAAAACAGTCAAGGAACTGGAAGACTACCTGGAAGGACAGGGAAGGCGTCTTTTTGTAGAGCGGGTACGTATTGACCATGTGATCCGTGATGCCAAACCGGACCAGATGCTTATGGAAGGCAACGAAGTCGTGTTGAGCGGCCGGCGTGAATTTGTGATCGGGGAGGAAAATTGGATCGGTGATGAAGTCAACGACATCGATCTGCTGGATTTCCCGGCAGAGTCATTACCCGTACTGGTTTCCCGCAAGAAGTTTACAGGCATGACAGTTGCTAAGCTGCGTAAAGAGCCGGTTATGCATGGCGTAAGCATAAAGAATATCAAACGGGCAGGTATCAATATCCCGGTGTTGCCAGCTACCCGGATCGATCCGGGAGATACGTTGGAATTAGTCGGAACGAAGCAGGAAGTAAACGCTGCAGCCGATACGTTAGGCTATGCCGACCGTCCGACGAATCAGACAGATATGATCTTTGTCGGGCTGGGTATCTTCCTGGGAGGACTGGTCGGTTCGCTGGCCATCCATTTCGGAGGAGTGCCCATCAGCCTGAGTACGAGTGGCGGTGCGCTGATAGCCGGATTGTTCTTTGGCTGGCTGCGTTCGAAACATCCGACCTTCGGCCGCATTCCGGAGCCATCGCTCTGGGTGTTGAATAATGTCGGGCTGAATATGTTTATAGCGGTTGTCGGGATTACGGCCGGGCCCAGTTTTGTCACCGGGTTGAAGGAGGTCGGAGTCAGTCTTTTCTTTGTCGGGGCGTTGGCTACGACTATCCCGTTGCTTGTCGGCGTGCTGTTAGGAAAGTATGTTTTCAAATTCCATCCTGCTATAACGCTGGGCTGTACCTCCGGCGCCCGTACAACAACAGCTGCCCTGGGAGCCATAGAAGATGCGGTCGAGAGCCAGACGCCGGCATTGGGCTATACGGTCACGTATGCTGTCGGCAACACGCTTCTGATCATCTGGGGTGTTGTTATTGTCCTCTTGATGACATAAATGTCGATAAATGATGATTTACTGGTGTATTTCGTATTTGTGACATAGTGTCGGGAGTATCTGTTTCCCCTCTCGAGAGGGGATAAGGGGTGTGTTATCTTTCT
>URZO01000155.1 GCA_900552465.1 uncultured Parabacteroides sp.
TATTCTTATCATTGGCATATTGGCACATTCCCTCATTGGCTCATTATTTCTTATAACAAAACGTCTTTTTAAAAGCTACTTGCCAGGCTATATTTATAATAAATAACGACTTACGCTCCTTTCAGCTTGTAAAAGATAAAGACCGGATTACTATCTTTTTCCAGATCTTTCAGTTGGTCGGGAATTGAGACAGAATGAAGGCTCTTGTAGAAATCAAGCTCGCCAGCCGTTACGACCTGAACCAGATCATTTCCCGCCGTACTTCCCCAAACCGGGAAACCCTGATAGCTTCTTGTCCCTAACATTCCATGCTGCAAAGTAGCAGCCGACAGTTCCGCCAACGAAGCCGGTTGTTCACACTTCTCCACCAATGTCTCGCCTGTTTCCTTATCGACGGAAGCAACCAGATGCCCTTGATTATTCCTCAGGCGGAAATAATAGCGTGCAGGTGTTTCAAAGATGTCAGAAACAAAATAATCTTGATTATCCCCGAAATCCCTCAAGCTATTGAAGTCCGTTACATCGACCGAACTGACGATCTCTTTGTCCGAATTCCGCAAACTCAAAACACAGGCTGGCAGAATCTGATTATCCGACATCCGGTATACCGTATCATTACTGCCGGTCTTAAATAAAACGGATTTCAACTGTCCGGAATAAGCAGCAGCAATCCGGATGGTCAATCCTGATTTGTCACGTGGGACCAAAGGGGAATAAAAATCATTCTTCATAGCAACCGTATCACCGTTTTCGGCAAATATACCGATACCAAAGCTACCCTCTTGGAAAGGGACGTAGGGCATCGCCACAGCTGCCAGGCGATCATTACCAAGCGAATACTGATAGACAACCTGGTAATCATGCGTAAAATGCCGGACAGGTTCCCCGTCCAAAGTATATACCTCTACACGGTCCGGGCTGAACAGATAAAGACGGTTATTCTTTTCATCTGCCTGCATGCTGGCAACATAACCGCTAAACTCACCCGGTCCCTGTCCGAACGGGATCAATGTCTTAATAAAATGGCCTTGCCTGTCAAACAAAACGATTCGTTGTTCTTTCACCGGAAGCACATAGATATACTGGCTCGTAACAGCATAATTGGCTACTCCGTCTATCAGCGAAGCATCATCGAAAGTAACTTCCAGCGGCACATACACAACGTCTTCAATTTCATCACTCAGTTTCAGACTACCCGGATGACTGATTCCGGCTCTTACATCGGCTATCGGACAGGTTGACACATCCGATTTAGGTGAACTACAAGCAATTAAGAGGAAGAGCACCCAACTCAAACTTAATTTATCCATCTTCTTTCTTTTATTTAATATGTTACTCTATTTCCTGCTTTCAGTCAGTATATTCCCGTCTATCATGCGGATCATGCGGCCGGCCATCCGGGCGTTTTCTTCGGAGTGGGTCACCATCACGACGGTCGTTCCCTCCCGGTTAAGTTCCAGCAAGAGGTTCATCACTTCATTGCCGTTGACAGAGTCCAGGTTTCCGGTCGGCTCATCCGCCAGTACGATATGCGGATTGGTAACAATGGCGCGGGCAATTGCCACACGCTGTTGCTGCCCACCGGAAAGTTGTTGCGGGAAATGTTCCGAACGGTGGGCTATCTGCATCCGGTCGAGTGCAGCATCGACTCTCTCCACCCGCTCTTTCACCGAAACGCCGGCGTAGAGCAAAGGAAGTTCTACATTTTCAAAGACCGTCAGTTCATCTATCAGATTAAAACTCTGAAAAACAAAGCCGATATTCCCGTTCCGCAAATCCGTCCGGTTGTTCTCCGTATATCGCGACACTTCCTGCCCGAGAAACCACAATTCGCCATCCGTCGGATTATCCAGCAATCCCAACAGATTCAGCAAAGTAGATTTTCCGCAACCGGAAGGCCCCATGATTGCCAGGAATTCGCCTTCGTTTATTTCCAGGTTAACGCCGTTCAGGGCTGTCGTTTCCACGCTTTCCGTGCGGAATATTTTGGTCAGATTAATCGCTTTTATCATAACTGTTTGTTTTTAATCCTTATTTCCCTTACTTATTCATAACGCAACGATGTCACCGGATTCCGGGAAGCGGCACGCCAGGTCTGGACGCTGACCGTCAGTACCGTGATCAGCAGAATGATCAGCCCTGCCACCGGGAACAACCACCAGCCGACCGGTGCCTGATAAGCAAAGTTGCTCAACCAACGGACCATGAAAAGGTATCCCAACGGACAGGCAATTACAAACGCAATCCCGACCCAAACCATATATTCCCGGCAGAACATCCTCACGATCCGCTCCGAATGGGCGCCGTTGACCTTTCGGATTCCGATTTCCTTGGTCCGTTGCGCCGTCGAAAGGGCGACCAGGCCGAAGACACCCATCATGGCGACAACGATAGCGAGCACCGTAAAGATCAGGAACATCTGTCCAAGCTGCCGTTCATGGGCATAGTTCTGACGAAGGGCATCCGAGAAGAACCGGTAAGTAAACACATTGTCCGGACGCATCTTCTCATACTCTTCTTTCAGGAACTTCAACGTTTCAGCCCTGTTTACAGGAGAGATCTTTATATAAAGAGTATTCAGCAACCGGCGGGAATAATACAGAAATGCCGGTTTTACCTTTTCACGCAGCGGCTGGAAGTTGAAGTCTTTCACGACACCGACTATCCTCGATGTCTCTCCGTCCCCTCCATTGTTCCGGAGAAGTATACCGACCGGATCTTCCACCCGCATCATCTTCCAGGCCGTTTCGTTGATGACGATCGGCAATTCTTTCGCATACGCACCCGCCATATAGGCGTTCTTATCAGCACCGAACGGCTTGCCTTTCAACAATGTCAGCCCCAATGTCTCCATAAAATCTCCGTCTCCGGCCATCCCGACCGCCTTCAGCGAATCGACCTGCCCGGCCGCGTCCACCCAGCTAAAGACGCTCTCCTCGAAACTGTGCCCCTGCAGATAGTTCGAGAGTTCGGCCCCTCCGGTAACCTGTTTCACATTCGGATTTTTCAGTACGACCTCTTTATAATCGTCTATCCCATAACCTCCCATATAAGACAGCAGGTCGAAGAATCCGCAATCCACCACAATCATATCCTCCTTATCCAACCCCAAGTCCGCATTCTGCAGATAATGGAGTTGCCTGAACACCACGGATGTCGCAAACACCATCGTTATGGCAATGACAAACTGCACGCAAACCAGTCCTTTGATCAGCAGTCCCTTCCTGCCGGTCGCCCGTCCGCCCCTAAAGGCTTGTAACGGATTGAACCGCGACATATAGAAAGCCGGAAACGCACCAGCCAGGCAACCGACTCCGATAATCCCGAACAGGGCGAACAGTAAAGTCTGCCAGCCGAATGTCAACTGAATATCTTTCCCGACAAACCGGTTGAAAAACGGCAACAATAACTCCGTCAACGCCAATGCTAACACCAGCGAGAGGAAGGCTTGCACCAGGCTCTCCGCCAGGAACTGCGTCACCAGCATCTTGCGTTTGGCCCCCGTCACCTTCCTCACCCCGACTTCCTTGAAGCGCAGGGAAGCGCGTGCCGTGGACAAAGTGGTGAAATTGAACGCTCCCATAAAGATAATCAGTACAGCCAGAGCCATAAACAGATAGATCTGGGACATATTTCCATGATTATCCACTTCCGGATCTTTAAAAGATGTATGCAAATGAATATCCTTCAAAGGCTGAAACTCCAGTGATTTCCCTTTTTCCTCATGGCTGAGCCAGACACGCCCCATCTTCTCCCGGTCTGCTTCAGACAAAACCGTCCCTTTCCTTAACTGGACATACACGGTTGTCCCTTCCGTAAAATCCCAACCGACCGGAACCGGATAAGCCTGCTCGCTCAACAGCACCTCGAACTTAAGATGACTCTTACGCGGTATTTCCAGGACGGCCGCCACTCTATAGCGGAATGTCTGTCCCAGGAACTGGCAAGTCACTTCCTTGCCTATGGCCGATGTTTCGCCAAACAGCTTCCGTGCAGCCGATTCGGCCAGTACGATCTGTTGCGGGTCCTGCTTCATCAGCGTCGGATCGCCGGCTATGACCGGGAAGCTGAACAAGTCAAAGAACGTAGTATCGACATACGTATATTTAGCCTCGATCAGGTTCGCTCCCGAATGGAGGTTCAAGGTTCCGAAGTTGAGCGTAAAAGTAGCGTTCTCCACCTGCGGAAACTCATCCCTGAACGTTTTGCTCAGCGGCGCCACCGTATAGGCAGACTCTTTTACTTGTCCGCTTGCGTCCTGTTCTACCGCAATTACCCGGTAGATCATATTCCGGTTCTTTTGAAAATCCTCAAATGTCAGCTCATCCACGATCCACAGGTAGATCAGGAAAGCGGCCGTCATGCCCAGTACAAAACCCAGCATATTTATGGACGAGAAGAGCAGACTCCGTTTTATTAAACGGAGTGCAACCTTGACATAATGTTTCAGCATCTATTTCTTTTTTAGATAGTTATCGGACTGTTATTAAGATGATTTCTTTATCCTTCAAACCTTGCAATGCAGGGATTTTCGATAGGCGGTCGGAAGGTATCTCTTGTTTCAGGGCCTTCCCCCCTATCATCATATACGTCTGTCCTCCCAATTGCATCGTAGGCCAGTAGCCGATCCCTCCGTCCAGATCGTTCGGGATAAGCCCGGGAAGCGATTTTTTTGTTTTGTCGGCAAAAGAATAGAGTTCGCCGCTTTTCTTATTATAAATGACCTGAAAGAACTTGACCGTTCCGGTCTTCCGGGTATTCGGACAATCATAATCCTGTGTCACGCCGAGAAACAGATAGTCGTCTGTTTCCGTCAGGTCGTGAACCAGATATTTCTCCGATAAATCGACATAAGGGTTTATCCCTTCCGTACGGGTCACCTGGCGCGTTCCGAAATCGATCTTATAGGCAGGACGGAAGGTAGACGCATCCAAAATCCGGAACAAGGTGTCGGAATAGGGCAACCGGAAACAGCCCTGCCCCTTATAGTTGTATATATTACTACGTTCAGCATTCCGGGTAGTCCCTTTCATCACTTTAAATTCACCGTTCCCGGGAACAAAACGGCATAATGTATCTCCGTTGGCGGCAAACGTATAAAGCCCGTCCAGGCTTTCCCGATACAGCGCGAAGCCATCCTTGATGGTAAAAACCTGTGCCGTTCTGGCAAAAGCATTGGGTTCACCCTTTGTCCTGAGCCATTTCGGTATATCTTTCACCTCCATCGGGGAAGAGCGTTGTTGCAACTCTGCCAGCGAAACACGGGATGTGTACATGATAAAAACCTCCTTCTCGTCTTTCATAAAGAACTGGCAGTAAACCGAGCGGGAAGACGGGTCGTAATCAAAACTCTTCAACATCGCATGCGGACGATATCCTTCAAATTCCCCATTCGATAAAAGCTCGACATCATTCTTTATTAACAGTTTGTCTTTCTTCAAGTCTTTATCCAGCAACCATAATCCATCTATGCAGCCCATCAGATAGCCATTCTCCACCGGACAGAACGAAACATTCCAGTCATGGCTGAATTCTCCAATCCGGTGATAAACAATCTCTTTCCCGAAGTCGCTCAGCTTAACCGGGCGGACGTTCCGCAAAGCCGCCCCGATATCCAGACGGACCAACGGTTCGCTCTTATCCAGTCTTGCCTCATAACGGATTCCGGCAGGCGGCACATGACCTTCCTGTATCGCAGAAGACCCACCTGCTATAGATCCATCAGACACCTCCACTTTCGGGAGAAGTTCCTCCTTGCTCTGCTCCGGTTTCTTATTCTTACAACTGATGCCCAACAAGAAGATCAGGCAAAGACTACAATAAATTAGTTTCATACAGCATTGTTTAGTAATAATAGTAGAGCAAAGATCATGCCACTTCACAAAAAACCTCATTAACAATCAGATAAGACGAACGTTCTTTCCGGACATTGTACGGATTCGTACGCCCGGCGTGCAAAAACGCACAGATGTACCATTCATAGTTATGAATAGGAAAAACCATAGGTATGTGTTGGGAAAACCATAGTGAAGTCATAATAGTTACTTATCTTTATTTTTTATTTATCTAAGGTATATAACAAATATGATAACA
>URZO01000156.1 GCA_900552465.1 uncultured Parabacteroides sp.
GATAACACACCCCTTATCCCCTCTCAAGAGGGGAAACAGATACTCCCGACACTATGTCACAAATACGAAACAGACCGATAAATCATCATTTGTAATTATTACTCAAAATATAAACAACAATGATCCTGATAGTAGACGATGATTCAGCCGTTCGTTCTTCGCTGACCTTCCTGTTGAAACGGGCCGGGTTCGAGCCCGAAGCCGTTCCGGGTCCGGAGGAAGCCTTGGCTGTCGTGCGGCAGACAGCTCCACGGCTTATCCTGATGGATATGAACTTTACGCTGACCACCACCGGCGAGGAAGGCATACAACTGTTGCGGCAGGTGAAGATCTTCCGGCCCGACGTCCCCGTGATCCTGATGACGGCATGGGGCTCCATCTCGCTTGCCGTACAAGGCATGCAGGCCGGTGCCTTCGACTTCGTGACCAAACCTTGGAACAACCTCGTCCTGCTGAAATCCATCCGGACGGCGCTTGAGCTGAGCGAGCAGAAGAAGGAGCAGGAAACGCCCCTGAACCGCCTGGATGCCGACAATAAATTCCATTTCGACAAGATCATCGGACAGAGCGCCCCACTGATGGATGTCTTAGGGACCGTCTCGCGCATCGCCCCGACAAACGCTTCCGTCCTGATCACCGGCGAGAGCGGGACCGGAAAGGAGCTGATCGCCGAAGCGATCCACGCCAACAGTCCCCGCGCGACGGAATCTTTCGTGAAAGTCAACCTCGGCGGCCTGTCGCAGAGCCTTTTCGAGAGCGAGATGTTCGGCCATAAGAAAGGCGCCTTTACGGATGCCTATATCGACCGTACCGGACGTTTCGAGATGGCCCATAAAGGGACGATCTTCCTCGACGAGATCGGCGACCTCGAGCTGTCCTGCCAGGTGAAGCTCCTGCGCGTCCTGCAAGACCAGACGTTCGAAGTGCTGGGCGACAGCCGCCCGCGCAAAGTCGATATCCGGGTCGTCAGCGCCACGAACTGCAACCTGCGCGAGATGGTCGCCCGGCGTGCCTTCCGCGAAGACCTGTTCTACCGTATCAACCTGATCACCATCCACCTGCCCGCCCTGCGTGAGCGCAAAGACGACATCCCGCTGCTGGCTCGCTATTTTGCCGACAAGCAGTCCGAGATGAACGGCCTGCCGACAGTTCGCTTCTCGTCCGAGGCGTTGACGTTCCTGCAGAAACAGCCCTATCCGGGAAATATCCGCGAACTGAAAAACCTGGTCGAGCGCACGATGTTAGTGTCCGGCAAAGCCGTCCTCGAAGCCTCCGATTTCGAGAGCCAGTGCCTGCACGCGCCGTCGGCAGCGCCCTCCTCCGCGCCGTCGCTCGAAGGGCTGACGCTCGACGAGCTGGAAAAGCAGACCATCCTTCAGGCCCTTCGGACGCATGCCGGCAACCTCTCGCACGTCGCGACCGCCCTCGGCATCAGCCGTGCCGCCCTCTACCGCCGTCTTGAAAAGTATGATATACCCGTCGACAAGTAACCCCGGAAGCGTATGAGGATAAAAGGACTGTTCTGGATATTGACCGTGTTGCTGCTCTCCGTGTTAGCAATACTCACCTGGCATGCCTTCTATGCCGACTCGTCCAGGATGTTTTTCATCGTGGAAGGCGTTGTCGTGCTGACGGTCCTCTATCTGCTCATTTTCTACAGCCGCATCATCAAACCCCTCCATATCATCGGCAACGGTATGGAGCTGCTGAAAGAGCAAGACTTCAGTTCCCGCCTGAGCCGCGTGGGGCAGACGGAGGCCGACCGCATCGTCGACATCTTCAACAAGATGATGGAACAGTTGAAAAACGAACGCCTGCACCTGCGCGAGCAGAACCACTTCCTCGACCTGCTGATCAACGCCTCGCCGATGGGCGTGATCATGCTCAACCTGGACAAGGAGCTTCTCTCGGCCAACCCGGCAGCCCGCAAGATGTTCGGCGTCTCCGCGCTGTCCGACCTCGCCGGCCGCCGGTTGTCGGAAATCGACTCTCCGCTCGCGTCTGAGCTGGAACGGATTCCGCTCTACGACTCGCAGACCGTCCGCCTGAACGATGCCAACATATATAAATGTACGCATTCGTCGTTTGTAGACCGCGGCTTCCACCATTCCTTCTACCTGGTCGAGATCCTGACGCAGGAAGTCTTCAAGGCCGAGAAGAAAGCCTACGAGAAGGTGATCCGCATGATCGCCCACGAGGTGAACAACACGACGGCAGGCATCACTTCGACCCTCGACACGCTCGAATCCGCCTTTAGCGGGATGCCGGACACGGAAGACATCTGCGAAGTGCTGCGCGTCTCGATCGAACGTTGCTACAGCATGAGCCATTTCATCACCAACTTTGCCGACGTGGTGCGCATCCCCGAGCCACAGACCAGGAGGCAGCCGCTGAACGCAGTCGTTTTCTCCTGCAAGCGCTTTATGGAGACGATCTGCCAGAACCGTGATATCCGTATAGTGATGGATCTGGCGCCTGTCTCGCCGGTTGTCGACCTCGACAACTCCCTTTTCGAGCAAGTGCTTGTCAACATCATCAAAAACGCCGCCGAGTCGATCGGCCACGACGGCCGGATATACATCCGTACGTCCCATAATCCCGTCTGCCTGGAAATCGCCGACACCGGCAAAGGCATCGACAAAGAGACGGAAGCGAAACTGTTCAGCCCCTTCTTCTCCACCAAGCGTGGCGGCCAGGGCATCGGCCTCATCTTCATCCGCGAAGTCCTCCAAAAACACAACTGCACCTTCTCCTTACGGACATACGCGGACGGGCTGACGAGGTTCAGGATTGTGTTTGAGTGATTGATTACATGTATTTAAATGTATATAATACAAATCCTTACGGTTCAATTAAAAGCAGGGCTGGCAAAATAGAACGTCTTAAATTGAAAAAAGTTTAAATTCCTTATGGTTCAATTAAAAGCTGAAGGCGATACAGCTTTCAGCACCAGAAATTTGTTTAAATTCCTCACGGTTCAATTAAAAGGTAATGTCTCTGCCGGTAACCACAACGCTTCGCGAGTTTAAATTCCTTACGGTTCAATTAAAAGGTTTCAATGTGGTATCACTATCCAATCCGGTAGCGGGTTTAAATTCCTTACGGTTCAATTAAAAGCAAATACTATGAACCTAACACGGTTATAATTACTCAGTTTAAATTCCTTACGGTTCAATTAAAAGTCATGTTGTTAGATTTGTTCAAAACATACTCTATAGTTTAAATTCCTTACGGTTCAATTAAAAGACTGACTTCGATCAGCCGTTGCCCAACGCTGAATTGGTTTAAATTCCTTACGGTTCAATTAAAAGGAAGGTTAAAACCCTTGTCGGGCTGATCCTTAAATTCGTTTAAATTCCTTACGGTTCAATTAAAAGTCAAAAATAAAGCCATCTACTATAAAAAATATCGTGTTTAAATTCCTTACGGTTCAATTAAAAGAACCCAAGGGGGAGTCGAGATAGCTAATGTGACGCTAGTTTAAATTCCTTACGGTTCAATTAAAAGGATAGGGACATCAAATTCTGTCATCAACTCCAAGCTAGTTTAAATTCCTTACGGTTCAATTAAAAGCCTATTACCCAATAAAGTCTATCTGCTTATTATCAGTGAGATGTCATTATAAGATATAGGACAATAAATGATGAAAATATGTCGATGTCCAATGGTATAAATTTGCTGGGAGAGCGACAACCTGTATAAATACATGTAAATCAATATGTCAAAGATCATAGTGCAGAATTCTGTGAGCAATGGAAGCTATAATATGGATAAGACGACATTTATGAGAAATAGCCTATGCACTTCGCCCTTCTCCATGTATATATGCAATGCTTTTGGAAACTTAGTTAGTTTGTAACAATCTAATCTAAGTGATCTTTTGTTGCTTTTACAAAGATCCTCTTTCCTGTTATGTTTAGCAAGTATTTAGGAGGTTTTTTATCGAAAGGTAATTAAGTGATTAGTCTTTCGTATTTCGTTTCTAACTATTTTAAATCATACGTTAAACTAATACATATCTCCCTAAGCAGTATTCCTTACCTTCCTATCCATAATCAATACCCTCTACACCCAATTGGGAATACCCTGTACATCGTATGGCTGATACCCTGTAGATGGTATCGTTGATATGGTGTACAGGGTATTTATAATATGTAGGTAGGCATGGATTAGTTCTTGAGGAGGAATGAAATAGTTTATTGGGAAGAAGTATATAAATGATAGCATCCTGTTTAATTCCGATTAGGATGCCTGATGCTGATATGCAAAAACAGGGAAATTATATAGTAGTGTATCTGTGTTACTACCGTACATATCCCTAAATTAAGCGTTAGTGTCGGCAAAATGACGGATTAGTGTCGGCAAAATGGCGGCAAAGGTATTTGAGTGAGTTGTGTAAGGAGTTTATAAATAGTGGATTAATGAAAGTTGTGTCGGCGTGTCGGCACTTTTGTCAAAAATGCATATAGAAAAAAGGAAAACAGGATAATGACCTGTTGCTCAGAGCCGGTAATTTCTTATTGCCTAATTCGGATTTAATCGCTACCTTTGCGGCAATTTTTGAGAAGAAAGATAAATATAACGCGATATGAGTAAGAAATTTGCCGAATACTCGAAGTTTGACTTGTCGAACGTCAATAAAGAGGTGCTGAAGAAATGGCAGGATGGCGACATCTTCCATAAGAGTCTTGAAATACGTGAAGGACATCCCTCGTTTGTGTTCTATGAAGGGCCTCCTTCTGCAAACGGTATGCCCGGTATTCACCACGTGATTGCCCGTTCGATCAAAGATATTTTCTGTCGTTACAAGACGATGAAAGGATATCTGGTGAACCGCAAGGCCGGATGGGATACGCACGGTCTGCCGGTAGAGTTAGGTGTCGAAAAGTCAATGGGGATAACCAAGGAAGATATCGGCAAAAAGATCTCTGTAGCCGAGTATAACGCAGCCTGCCGCCGCGACGTGATGAAGTTCACGAAGGAGTGGGAGGACCTGACGCAGAAGATGGGCTACTGGGTGGATATGGAAAACCCGTATATCACATACGATAACCGATATATCGAAACATTGTGGTACCTGCTGAAGGAACTCTATAAGAAAGGGTTGCTCTATAAAGGATACACCATACAGCCTTATTCGCCGGCCGCCGGAACGGGCCTTAGCTCGCACGAGCTGAACCAGCCGGGTTGCTATCGCGACGTGAAGGACACGACTTGCACGGCGCAGTTCCGCATCCTCGACCCGAAACCGGAGATGACGGAGTTCGGCGAACCGTTCTTCCTGGCATGGACGACCACTCCCTGGACATTGCCTTCTAACACGGCGCTTTGTGTGGGCCCGAATTTCACGTATGTGGCCGTTCAGACCTTCAATCCGTACACGGGTATGCCGATGACGGTTGTGCTGGCGAAAGATTTGCTGGATGCACATTTCAATCCGAAGGCTGCCGGTCTGGCATTGTCCGATTACAAGCCGGGCGATAAATTGATTCCGTTTAAGGTTGTAGGCGAGTGGAAAGGTCCGGAACTGGCCGGTATGCACTACGAGCAGCTGATC
Source organism: uncultured Parabacteroides sp. (assembly GCA_900552465.1). Taxonomy (GTDB): domain Bacteria; phylum Bacteroidota; class Bacteroidia; order Bacteroidales; family Tannerellaceae; genus Parabacteroides. The sequence continues at coordinate 5,558 of URZO01000156.1, forward strand.
CCCTGGGTGAATCCGGGAGAAGGCGCTTTCCGTGTTATCACAGGTGACTATGTGACGGTTGAAGACGGTACGGGTATCGTTCATATCGCCCCGACTTTCGGTGCGGATGACGACCGTGTGGGAAAAGCAAACGGCGTGCCTCCTTTGATGCTGACCGATAAGGACGGCAACCAGCGTCCGATGGTCGATATGACCGGTAAGTTCTACCTGCTGGAAGACCTCGATCCGGAGTTCGTGCAGACGCGTATGAACGCGGCCGACTACGATCCCTGGCAGGGCAAGTTCGTGAAGAACGCTTACGATCCGGCGAAAGGTGAAAAAGATGAGACATTAGATATCGAAATATGTATGATGCTGAAGGTGCAGAACCGTGTGTTCCGCATCGAAAAGCATGTAC
>URZO01000157.1 GCA_900552465.1 uncultured Parabacteroides sp.
TCTTGTCTTAAAACGATGCAAATGTATGTATTAATCAAATATGTTGTACAACATAGTACGTTTTTTTTCAAATTATTTTTCACACATTCGCCAACAAGCTGATAGACAGGCTGGATAAACAAATCAATAGTTGCTATACAGGTAACGCTTGATACTCTTCTTCGGCGTCTTTTCAAATTCCGTCGGATAGAGTTGCAAAGCGGAAACGGCTTCGAAAGGTGCTAAAAGTTTGTTAAGTTCGATCCGGTTCTGTTCCATGATAAGCGGAAGGTCTTCATGCGAAACGCCTGTCCCGTCCACCGTATCATAATCCGGATAAACCAGCCCTATCAGCTTGCCGTTCTTCTCGATTACAATACTTTCCATCACGAACGGCAGGTTATTCAGCTTCGACTCGATTATCTCCGGATAAATGTTTTGTCCGCTTGCCCCGAGGATCATTGTCTTGCTGCGGCCACGGATATAGATGCGGTTGTCGTGGTCGATCGTTCCTAAATCGCCCGTGTGCAACCAGCCGTCTTCGGTAAAGGCTTGCGAGGTCGCTTCTTCGTTCTTATAGTAACCTTTCATCACGTTCTCGCCGCGAACCTGGATTTCCCCTACCTTATTATATGGGTCGTCCGAGTCGATGCGCACCTCCATGATTCCTTTCAGCACTTGTCCGCAGGAACCAGGCACATATTCATCATTGTGGTCGTAACTGATCAGCGGGCCGCACTCCGTCATGCCGTAACCGATCGTGAACGGGAATTTGATCTTATACAAGAACTCCGTCACCTCGTCGTTCATCGCCGCACCGCCAACGATCACTTCCCGGAAGCGTCCGCCGAAAGCGTCCACCAGCTTCTTCCGGATCTGCGCATAGATACGGGAATCCAGCAGCGGGATGTTCAACGCTAACTTCATCGTCGTCTTGCCGAGCTGCGGCAGGATCATCTTCTTATAAATCTTTTCCAGGATAAGCGGGACAGTCAGGATCAGATTCGGTTTCACCTCCTCGAACGCTTTCAACAGAATCTTGGGAGAAGGAACCTTGCCCAGCAGATAGACATGCGCGCCGACAGCCATCGGCACGAGGAAGTTGAAAGCGCAGCTGTAGGCATGCGCCAGCGGAAGGAAGCAGACTTCGCGTTCCCCTCTGTACAAGACGCCGAGCTGGATGCCGTACATCACGTTTCCCGCCAGGTTGTTCCCTGTCAGCATAACGCCTTTGCTAAAACCGGTCGTGCCGGAAGTATAGTTCAGCAAGACAACCTTGTCATTATCGAGTTCTGCGTATTTGATATCGTCCTTTCCGAACCCGTTCGGATATTTCTCCGCCATCTTCGCCTCCATCCCTTTCAGGAGTTTCTGGATGCTTTCGCCGTCGCGCTGATGCAGGCAACGGAAATCGGACAGCGAGAACACGCCGCGCACATCCCCGATCATGTCTTCTTCGAGCGAATCCCAGATGCGGTCGCTGACAAAAAGGAAAACCGACTCGGAGTGGTTGATGATATGATGCACGTCGTTCGGACTGAAGTCCTGCAGGATCGGCACGATAATCGCACCGTACGTGACAGCGGCCATATAGACAATACACCAGCGCGCACTGTCTTTCCCGATCAGAGCAATCTTATCGCCCCGCCGTATCTGGCATTCTTCAAACAGGATGTGGATGCGGGCAATCTCCTCCGCTACGTCCGCAAAAGAAAAGGTCGTCCCCTTACTGTAATCCGTCAAGGCGGGCAGTTCCCAGTTATTCTTGAAACTGTTCTCGTATATCTTGATAAAGTTCTCTTGTATCATACCGCACACAATGTTATAGTTGGGACAAAAGTACAGACTAACTAACAAATAAGCAACAGATACGTATACTTTAACCCGTTCATCCCATAACCTTAGCTCTTTTGATGCAATTCATAAGTTGTCCGCCGGGCGCCGAACGATCGTTCGCTTGCCGCCGGACGATCGTTCACCGCCAAGCGGACGATCGTTCACCGGGCGGCGGATAATTAATAATATGCATAGAAAGAGTTAACGGATAGAGACGAAAATCATAATTTATACTTATCTTTCGGCTATCAAATAACGAGTATATGAATAAATGGATCATACTTCTATGCGGAGCACTGGCAGGCTGCCAGATTTCGCCTAAGGAGGAAGCAGACGGCGACGCCTGCCAAACAATCAATCTGGCTACTGTTTTAGACCAGGAACCGACCGAGATAAAGCTGGACGAATGGGCGAAAAGCGTCCGCTTCATCCCGCTGGAAACGACTGACTCCGTGCTGCTGAATGCCTATATTCCGCAATTGGTTTACTTCCAGGACAAATTAGTAATCTATAATAATGAGAAGATATACCTTTTCAATCCGGAAGGAAAATTCATCCGGATGATCGGGAGCAGAGGCGAAGGGCCGGAAGAATTTCTTGCCGCCGGCAATCTGAGTGTCGACGAAGAGGGCATCCACATCGAAGACTATTGCAAATGGATCAAGACGTATGGCTGGGACGGCAAATGGAAACGGACGACCAGTATTCCCGCCAATATCAATATCAAAGAAGTGCTGCCGCTGCCCGACGGCCGGAACATCGGATATGTCCAGAACATATCCGGGAAGGAGCCGACGCGCATGTACCTGTTCCGCGACTCGACCGTGCTGGATTCGATACCTTACGCCCGGAGCTTCGAGCCGGGAAAGATCACGATGGTGTTCTATAGTGAATGCAAAGCCTTTTCCACTCCGTCCGGCGACTATGTGAAAGAGATGTTCAACGATACGATTTTCCGTATCACGAAAGAGAACACGCTTGTGCCCCGCTGGGTGGTGGACGCCGGACAATACAAAATGCCGGAAGGCGGCCGTTACCAGCTGCAAGACCCGCGCAACAGCCTGTTTCAGGAAAAGAAGGCGGCCGACGTCAACGTTATTGGTAATTGCAATGGCCTTTTATACATGACAGTCAGACTCAACGGCAAGTCTTATCTGGTCTGCTACGACGAGAAAGACGGGAAAACGGAAAGTGTCAAACTGCCATATCCCGAACATCCGTTCGAGTTCAAGGAAGGAAATACGTTCGTTCCCCGCTTCGTTTCGGAAGACGGCCGCTACCTGATCGGCTACGAGGCGCAGGAGAATGATGAGAACCCGGTTATTATCTTGGCGGAGCGATAAGCTGTATGAATCTGAAAGTGTTCATCATAACAGGACTATGCGTATTAGGATGCACCCGTTTATGTGCACAAGGAGCAGGGACAACCGATTCCCTGTCCCGCCATCCGCTCATTCATGAGATCGGCGTTGATTTCCGTCCTGTTTACATTATACCTACCAATAAATTCTTTTCAGGCGAGAACGCGAGGTGGGAGCCTTTGCGCAAATCCGTGTCGGCCCACCTGAAATACTCTTTCCGGTTTCATCCGGAATCGAAGACGGGGAAATTATATCCGTACACGTATCAGGGGATCGGCGTTTCGTATCACTCATTCTTTGACAAGGCTGAAATCGGGACTCCGGTGTCGGTATACGCTTTCCAGGGATCGCGCATAGCCCGGCTCTCTCCCCGGCTGTCGTTGGATTACGAATGGAACTTCGGCGCCTCCTTCGGGTGGGAAAAGTACCATTCGGAAACCAATCCCTATAATTATGTAGTAGGATCGAAGATCAATGCCTATATCAATTTAGGTCTCTTGCTGAACTGGCGACTGGCGGCAGGATGGCGGCTGACAGCAGGCGTCGACCTGACCCATTTCTCCAACGGGAACACCCAGTATCCCAATGCAGGCGTCAACACCATCGGGGGCAGGATCGGATTGGTGCACACGTTCGGAGAAAATGACGGGACGGCAATACCCGACAGACCGGCCGCCCTGCGTACCACGCCGCACATCAGCTATGACATCGTCTTATACGGCGCCTCGAAGCGGAAAGGGGTCATCAAGCCCGACGAGTCTTACCTGGCACCCGGTTCGTTCGGCGTATTCGGGTTCAATTTCAATCCCATGTATAACTTCCACAAATACTTCCGCGCCGGGGCATCGCTCGACGTGCAATATGACGAAAGCGCCAACATCAAGGAATACGAGGCCGACTATAGCGGCCAGTCGGAACATCGGTTTTACCGTCCGCCGTTCAAGGAACAACTGGCAGTCGGGTTATCCGCACGGGGAGAACTGGTCATGCCGATCTTCACGATCAATATAGGCATAGGCTACAACGTGTACCACAAATGCTCCGATACACGAGGCATGTACCAGATCATGGCGCTGAAGACATCCATCACCCGCGACTTGTTCCTGCACGTGGGATACCAGTTGAGCAAGTTCAAAGATCCCAACAACCTGATGTTAGGGATCGGTTACCGGTTCCACAATAAACGATAAGAATATACTATGTCCAAACATTTTCGCTAAATTTGCGCGATAATTAAAAGATAATGATTGACAAGACTGTTTTTGAGAATAAGATTGCCGCATACTATACGTTAGGATGCAAGCTCAACTTCGCCGAAACCTCGACCATAGGAAAGGTACTTGCCGAACAAGGGGTACGCAAAGCACGTACGGGTGAAAAAGCGGATATCTGCGTCGTCAACACCTGCTCTGTGACGGAGCTGGCGGACAAGAAATGCCGCCAGGCGATCCGGCGTATCGGCAAACAGCATCCGGGAGCCTTCGTCGTGGTGACCGGCTGTTACGCCCAGCTGAAGCCGGAAGAGGTTTCGCACATCGAAGGGGTCGACCTCGTGTTGGGAGCCGAACAGAAGTTGGACATACTGATGTATTTAGACGACCTGAAAAAGAAAGAAGAGGGAGGCGCCGTCATTGCTTCCCAGACAAAAGATATACGCACCTTCTCGCCCTCCTGCTCGGCGGACGACCGTACGCGCCATTTCCTGAAAGTGCAGGACGGATGCGACTATTTCTGCTCCTACTGTACCATCCCGTTCGCACGCGGACGAAGCCGCAACGGAACGATCGACAGTATGGTGAAACAGGCGGAAGAGGTGGCAGCCAAAGGAGGAAAAGAGATTGTGCTGACAGGTGTCAACATCGGTGATTTCGGGAAGAGCACGGGCGAGACGTTTATCGACCTGATCCGTGCGCTCGACGAGGTGGAAGGCATCGTGCGCTACCGCATCTCCTCCATCGAACCGAACCTGATCACCGACGAAGCGATCGACTTCGTGGCAGGCAGCAAGCGTTTCGCGCCTCATTTCCATATTCCCCTGCAAAGCGGGAGCGACGAGGTGTTGAAGCTGATGCGCCGCCGTTACGACACGGAGCTGTTCCGCCATAAGATAGAAAAGATCAAGGAAGTGATGCCGCATGCCTTTATCGGGGTGGATGTGATTGTCGGGACACGCGGCGAGACGGATGCCTGTTTCGAGGAAGCCCGCGCCTTTATCGACAGCCTCGACATCAGCCAGCTGCATGTGTTCAGCTATTCGGAACGTCCGGGGACGCAGGCGCTCAAGATCGACCACGTTGTCGATCCGAAGACCAAGCATGCCCGCAGCCAACAACTGCTGGACATCTCCGACCGCAAGCTCCATGCTTTCTATGAGGCTCATATCGGCCGGGAGGCAAACGTCCTGTTCGAACAGACCCGCAAGGGCGGCATGATGCACGGTTTCACCGAGAACTATATCAAGGCGGAGATTCCCTACGACAGTTCCCTGGTCAACGAAACGCGCCGGGTGATGCTGGAAGGATGGAATGAGGACGGAACAGCTTTAGTTGTAAAGATAATAGAATAAGGATAAATGATGATTTGACGGTGAGTTTCGTGTTTATGGTTATAGCGCCGGGAGTATCTGTTTCCCCTCTTGAGAGGGGATAAGGGGTGTGTTAT
>URZO01000158.1 GCA_900552465.1 uncultured Parabacteroides sp.
ACTTGACGGCAAAAATAGCCCCTCAATGTTATCATATTTGTTATATACCTTAGATAAATAAAAAATAAAGATAAGTAACTAAACTGATTTCACTATGGTTTTCTCAACATATACCTATGGTTTTTCCTATTCATAACTATGAATGGGGAAAACCATAAGGGAAAGGAAAGAACGGCCGATTAAGAATAATCCGCCGGGTATAAACAAAAAACGCCAAACCTATTCCATATATCCCAAATATATGTACCTTTGTCTACTATTATATAATTAAGGTATATAAAATCAGAAGACGATGTGCGATAAGAAGGAAAAGCAACTCGAATTGGATAGACGTTATCTCAGGATGGCGGCCGTATGGGCGGAAAATTCGTATTGCAAGAGACGCCAGGTTGGGGCACTGATAGTTAAAGACCAAATGATTATCTCTGACGGATATAACGGCACGCCATCCGGTTTCGAGAATGTTTGCGAAGACGAAAACAATGTCACCAAGCCATACGTCCTGCATGCGGAAGCCAACGCTATCACGAAAGTGGCGGCTTCGTCCAACAGCAGCAAGGGAGCGACTATTTACGTCACATCCGCACCCTGTATCGAATGTGCCAAGCTTATCATCCAGTCGGGAATCAAGCGGGTGGTCTACTCTGAAAAATACAGGGTGGAAGACGGTTGCAACCTATTACGTCGCGCAGGTGTTATTATAGATTATATAGAAGATATAAACGAATAAAGGATACGTTTTTATGGAGAAGAATAGAAGGCTGGCCGTATGGCTGCCTGTGATTATAGCATTAAGTGTTGCTCTCGGGATCTTTGTTGGAAATCATTACCTTCGACTGACACAGGGTAAAAGACACATTTATTCCAGTGGAAATAAGATCAATGCCATACTCGACATCATCGACGAACAATATGTCGACACGGTCAATATGAAGCAATTGGTAGAAGATGCCATTCCTAAGGTTTTCAGTGAATTGGACCCCCACTCCGTATACATACCGGCCAAAGACGCCCAACGGGTGAATGAAGATCTGGAAGGATCATTCAGCGGGATCGGCGTATCTTTTAATATGCAGACGGATACCGTCTTAGTCATCAATGTAATCCCCGGCGGACCATCCGAGAAAGCAGGTTTGAAGCCGTTCGACCGTATCATTACGATCAACGACTCCTTATATGCCGGCAACAAGAGCGACCAGGAATTGATCATGAAAACGCTTCGCGGAGCCAAGAACAGCACAGTCAAATTGGGAGTAAAGCGGAAAAACGAACCGGATCTGTTATCTTTCAATGTAACACGCGGTGATGTCCCCGTGAACTCCGTCGACGTGGCATACGAAGTAAGCAAAGGGATCGGTTACATCAAAGTGAGCAAATTCGGACGTACTACCTATAACGAGTTTATTACGGCGATCGCCAAGTTGAAACAGGCCGGTTGCACGTCTTTTATAATCGACCTTCGTGGAAACACCGGTGGTTACATGGATGCAGCCATCAATATGGTGAATGAATTCATGCCGGAAGGCCGCCTGATCGTTTATACCGAAGGAAAGGCATTCCCGCGCAACGACGTTTATACGAACGGGACCGGCACTTGCCAGGATGCGCCGATCGTAGTCCTGACAGACGAGTTCTCGGCCTCGGCCAGCGAAATCTTCTCCGGAGCGATCCAGGATAATGACCGGGGGCTGATCATCGGCCGCCGCACGTTCGGCAAAGGATTGGTCCAGTCGCCGATCCAACTTAGCGACGGTTCGGAAATCCGCCTGACGATTGCCCGCTATTACACGCCGTCGGGACGCTGCATCCAGAAAAAATATGAATTAGGTAAGGACAATGAATATGAACAGGACATCTACAACCGCTTCATGCACGGGGAATTCGATTCTGCCGACAGTATCAAGCAGGACAACGGTGAACGATACGAGACCGTCATGGGACGTACGGTTTACGGCGGCGGCGGTATCATGCCGGACATCTTTATCCCGCGCGACACAAGCGGCGTGACATCCTATTTCTCCAACGTGGTCAATAGCGGGACGCTGAACCTCTACGCGCTTGAATACTCGGACCGCAATTACGACAAGCTGTCATCTTTCAAGAACTATCAGGATTTGTACAAATACCTGCAACAGCAGCCGTTGCTGTCCGACTTCATCAACTACGCGACAGCGAAAGGCATCAAGAAACGCCCGCACCTGATCAACATATCGAGCAAGCTGATGGAGAAACAGATACAGGCCTACATCGTCCGTAACTTCTTCGACGAGGCAGGTTTCTATCCTATTTTCCAGAATGACGACATCACACTGAAACGTGCGATCAAAGTGCTGAACGAAGGTAAATCGGTCCCGACACCGGAAAATAAAAACATAACAGAAGATGGAATTGCACAAAGCCAAACAAGCGCTTCGAGAAGATATGGCCTCCTTAAAGAGATCATATACGAAGACTGCATTGCAGGAACTCTCTGCTAAGATAACGGAACGGTTAGAAGGGACGGATCTCTTCCGGCAGGCCTCCTGCATTGCGCTCTACCATGCCCTTCCGGGAGAAGTGCAGACGGCCGCCTTCATCGATAAATGGTACCGGGAAAAGAGACTCCTGCTCCCCGTCGTGAAAGGGAATGATCTCCAATTATTGCTTTATGCCGGAAAAGAATCCCTGAAAGCCGGAGCTTTCGGCATCCTGGAACCGGCGGATACATGCCTGCCGGTTGCGGAAAACGAGATAGACCTGGTGATCGTTCCGGGTGTCGCCTTCGACCGCGAGCGCAACCGCCTCGGACGGGGAAAAGGCTTTTACGACCGCCTGCTCTCCACGCTCGATGTTCCCAAAGTCGGTATATGTTATGATTTCCAACTGAAAGACAGCATTCCGGTCGAGCCGTTCGACCGAAAAATGGACCTGATCGTAACTGAAAAAGAGATTATCTGATCACGATATCCTGTATCACTTCCGCTCCGGCATACTCGTTCAGGCTCTTTACCAGACGTTCCCGGCACAACACCAACTCACTGCGCAGGACAGAGGACGTAAGGGAGACATGCAGTACCCGGTCTTTTACATATATATTACGTGTGTACTGTTCGACCATCGGCCCCATGATCTCACCCCAGGCCCGCTGGACACGAATCTCCAGAATCTTTCCGCGCAGTTCGGCGTTGTCTTCGAAGAACTCCCGGATGGCCTCGCCTAATGTCTGTCCATTCCGGCGTATCATTCCGCCTCCTCCATCGGTTGGACTTCGCCCTGTTCGACCCTGAACAAAGCATAACCGTGATCGATCGATTGCAGGATCGCATCCAGGTATTTGCGGTTCGTGTCCGTTATGAATATCTGCCCGAACTGGTCGCCACTCACTAATTTGATGATTTGCTCCACCCGGTCGGCATCCAACTTATCGAAAATATCGTCCAGCAGCAGGATCGGGCACGCCTGTCCCCGGCGGGAAAGGAAAACGAACTGCGCCAGCTTGAGCGCGATCAGATATGTTTTGTTCTGCCCCTGCGAACCGACACGACGGATCAGGTAGTCGTTCAGCGTCATCTCCAACTCATCCTTATGAATGCCTGTCGAGGTATAACCGAGGATGCGGTCGCGCTCCCGGTTGGCAGCCAGCATATCCGCCAGGCTGCCGCGTTCGAGCTGGGAGATATAGCGCAGGCCCACTTGCTCGGTCGAACGGCAGATCGTCTGGTAGTATTCGTTGAATATCGGGGTGAAGTCGTTTACCAGCATTTGCCGCTTCTCATACACCATCCGTCCGTACATATCCAACTGCATTTCCAGCACTTCGTACAGGGAAGCGTCCGTGCACTGGTCCTTCAGCAACGAGTTCCGCTGGAGTAACGCTTTATTATATTGTATAAGCGCATGCAGATAGGGTTTGTCCTGCTGCGAAATGATCACGTCGACGAAGCGGCGGCGCTCCTCGCTCCCACCCTGTATCAGCTCGGAATCGGCGGGCGACACCATCACCAACGGCAACAGCCCGATGTGTTCCGACAGCTTGTCGTATTCTTTTTTATTCCGTTTGAACTGTTTCCGCTGACGGCGACGGATGGCACAGAAAATCTCTTCCTCCCGCCCTTCATAATCATAATTACCTTGCAACACGCACATATCCTGCCCGTTATTGATCAGTTGGGAATCAGGCGTATTGACATGACTCTTGCAAAAAGAGAGATAATGAATAGCATCCAGCAAATTAGTCTTTCCCATTCCGTTGTTTCCGAAGAAACAGTTAATCCCGGGAGAGAAAGAAACTTCTGCCTGGAGAATATTTTTGTAATTGAGTATAGAAAGCTTTTTAAGTATCATCCGCACTGTATTAGTCGCACAAAATTAAAAAATATACTTCTAAGTATAGATTTTCTCAGTAAAAAAAACTACTTTTGCGACTTGAATTGCCACAGGCATAAAACAGTGATAAAATAATAACAACTATAAAACATTATGGCTACTAAGGAAAAAGACACCAACAAAGAGTTAGAGGTCGAAGAAATTGTTTCGAAATCGGAACAGTTCATTGAAAACAATTCAAAGAAAATCATTTACGGTATCATCGCTATCGCACTCGTTGTTGGAGCGGTTTTAGGTATCAAACACGGATATTTGATCCCGCAGGAGAAAAAAGCCGCAGCAGCTATGTTCAAAGGTGAACAATACTTTGCAAGAGATTCTTTCAACCTGGCGTTGAACGGAAATGGTGCAGACTATGAAGGATTCGAAGCCATCATCGACCAGTATGGCAGCACATCTGCCGGAAACCTGGCAAAGGCTTACGCAGGTATCTGCTACTTCAAGATGGGTGACAACGAAAAAGCGTTGGATATGCTGAAATCTTTCAGCGGTAGCGACAATATGATCTCTCCGGCCGTTACAGGTCTGATCGGCGACTGCTACGTGAATATGGGTAACGTTAAAGAAGGCATCAGCTATTTCGAGAAAGCAGCCAAACAGGCCGACAACGAAGTAGTCAGCCCGGCATACCTGAAGAAAGCCGGTATCGCTTACGAAGATCTGAAACAGTATGGCAATGCGGTCAAGGCTTACACGACGATCAAAGAAAAATATTTCAATTCAATGGAAGCAAGCGATATCGATAAATATATCACACGCGCATCTGCCTTGAATAAATAAATTCATCTGCTTACACAGTATTTATAATCATAAAAGAGGATGCCTTGTTCTGACGAGACATCCTCTTCTTTTAAGAATAAGAATATGGCTACAGCTTATCAAAATTTATCGGAGTACGACTTCAACAGTGTTCCCGACGGTTCAGATATGACCATCGGTATTGTCGTAGCGGAATGGAACAAGCACATCACCGAAAAACTACTGGAAGGTGCCTGCAACACACTCGAAAAACATGGCGTAAAAGCAGAAAACATATATGTAAAACGAGTACCGGGCAGCTTCGAACTGACTTTCGGTGCAAAAAGACTGGCTGAAACAAAAGAACTGGATGCCGTGATCGTCTTAGGCTGCGTCGTAAAAGGCGATACTCCCCATTTTGATTATGTATGTTCCGGCGTTACACAGGGGATTACGGAACTTAACCTGATGTATGATATCCCGTTCATATTCGGCTTATTAACAACAGGCAATATGCAGCAATCCGAAGACCGTGCAGGCGGTAAGTACGGAAACAAAGGCGATGAAGCCGCAGTTACTGCTCTTAAAATGGTAAATTTTTCAGCCTAAACACTTGCAGGTTTCAAAAATAATCGTACCTTTGCACTGCAATTGAAAATAACGGGGGCAGTTACCAGAGTGGCCAAATGGGGCTGACTGTAACTCAGCTGTCTTTCGA
>URZO01000159.1 GCA_900552465.1 uncultured Parabacteroides sp.
TCTTCTTGTGGAAGATCAGCACTTTATCACCTTTTACCAGCGGAGACAGTACTTCGCATACTACCTTTGCGCCTTCTACAGTAGGAACACCTACTTTAACTTCTCCATTGTTGTCAACCAACAACACTTTGTCAAATTCCACAACAGCACCGCTTTCTGCGTTCTGAATGTGATGAACGAACAACTTCTTGCCTTCTTCAGCTTTGAACTGCTGTCCGTTGATTTCTACGATTACGTACATCTGTCTTTTTTCTATTTAAACAGGTTATGTCCCGGGGGTGGATACACATCTAAGCATCACTTGTTTACCCTCTGCGGAATTCAGTGTGCAAAATTACTGTTTCTTAATTTATCATCCAAATCTTTTTGAAACTATTTTCCAAAATGGTAGCTTCCGGAACCGATCTCTATTTCTGTATATCCTTCCGTTGCCGAAACCCGGCGCACACCCGGCAGATTACCAACCGTCACAACGTATTCTTTCGGTATGCGGACAATCGCCGTCGTGTTGCCCGGCAGTGTGATATCCCAGCTAAAGTCGCCGTTTTTCTTTGTCCAAGCGCTCTTGATCTCGCCGTATACAGACTGATAGGAAGCGGAGACTTCGTCCAGGCCGTCGGGGAAGACGGGTTCCATCACCAACTTCTTGAACCCGACGGCATCAGGAGCGCATTTGATACCGGCCAAGTCTTCGTAATACCAGATCAGCAGGTCGCCGAGCAGCATCACATGGTTAGCCGAGTTCATGGCCGGATCGGCCGTGTCGCCGTTCCAGAGTTCCCAGATCGTCGTTGCGCCATTCCTGATCATGTAGCCCCAACTCGGATATGTTTCGTTTGTCAGGATTTTATAAGCCATATCCACACGTCCGTATTCGGTCAGTCCGCGCATCAGATGCTGGATTCCCAACACTCCGGTACTGACATGGCCGCCGAAGTCGCCTTCAGTCTTAGCTACTATGTTTTTGAACACTTTGCCTTCGTATCCTTCCGGCACGAGTCCAAGACGTAGGGACAGGATATTGGCTGTCACCGTGTTATTTCCATATTGCGCCGTTTCTTTATCAAAGAACTTAGCATTATAGGCTTCTTTCATCTTAGCGGCAAGCGACTCGAATCCGGGGATATCGGCTTCCTGTCCGCAGATACGGGCAAAACCGACCATCTTATTCAGCAAATCATAATAAACGGTCGTACTAAGAATCGCGCCGTCTGTCTTACGGGAAGGATCTTGCGAGTGAATCAGTTCCTGCGATTCGGGAGGCATACACCAGTCACCGTACTGGTCTTTCGTCATGATATAATCCTGCATGGTCGTCGCTTCCATATGCGCCATCCAACGTTTCATGGCCGGATAATGCGTGCGGATCGCACTGTCGTCACCATATTGCCGATACAGCATATCGGCGACATAAAAGAAGGCGGAAGGCCAGGTCACATCGTCTGCATAAATCGTCCAATAGTTCGGAGAGACATCCGAAATACTACCTTCCGGACTCATAGAATCTTCGATATCCTGCAACCATTTATTATACAATCGGGAGTTGTCGAAGATAAAGGCTTCGCCGTATGCACCCGTCGCACGGTCGCCCAGCCAGCCGAGACGTTCGTCACGCTGAGGACAGTCGGTCGGCATGCCCCGGTAATTACTGCGGATTCCCCAATAAGAGTTCTGATGTATCTGGTTAACCAACGGATTGGAAGTCTCGAAGCGACCAGTCGTCGCCATCTTGTCATAAATCACATGACCGGTAAAAGCAGACAATTCCGGTTTATAGTCCAGTCCGGAAATCTCCACAAAGCGGAAACCATGATAGACAAAACGGGGTTGCCAACTGAAATCACCGTCTTTGGCTGGCGTATAAATATCTGTCACCAATGCTTTACGCAGGTTTGCCAAATAGAGCGAACCGTCTTTCTGCAACAGTTCGGCAAACTTCATGGAGACAGGCTGGTCTTTTTTCCCCTTCAGGTTGACGGACAACCAGCCGACCATGTTCTGCCCCATATCCAGGATATATTTACCGTCGGGACGTTCAAAGATAGCGATTGGTTTTAAAGTTTCCTGCACCCGGATATTTGGATTCTGTTGCGCAGTCAGTTTTCCGGCCGGAGCGTCCATTACGTCAGGAGTCTTCCAGGCACTGTCGTCATAGCCATTCGTATTCCATCCTGCCATTTCCAGGCGGGCGTCATATTCTTCGCCGTCAAACTCGTTATTGGCAACGATCGGTCCTTTCGACGTGATCTTCCAGGAGGCATCGCTGACAACCGTTGCCTGCGATCCGTCAGCATATTCAATCTGAAGCTGTGCCAGTAAACGGGGCAATCCGAACGTTTTCATGCCCGGGTTACGCATCGAAAAGAAACGGCCGTTACCCAATATCACGCCCAGCGTATTCTTGTCGGCGGCCAGTAAATCCGTCACATCATATACATTATAATATACACGCTTATAATATAAGGAAGGCATAGGGGCAAAAACATCTTCGCTCACCTTCTTCCCGTTCAGATAAGCCTCGTGCGAACCAAGACCGGAAATATACAGAACCGCCCGCTTCACAGCCTTGTCCGCCGTAAACTCTTTACGCAGGTAACGGGCGGCAAGGCGGGGCTTATTGTTTCCACCAGCCACTCCTATCTCTTCGCCCGGATTGGAAAGGGCATCCTCACCGATCCAGGTCGCTGTCCACTCCGAGTTATCGAGCAGGGCCATCGACCAGCTTCCGACATCGCTCCAGGGGCTGTCGCCTTGATTGGTAGCCAACTTTACACGCCAGAAATAAGGCTTTCCCGATTCCAGCGCTTTTCCTGCATACGGAACCAGCACCGATTGGTCCGAACGGACCACGCCTGAATCCCACAAAAGATCTTCTCCTGATTTCAACTGTTCGGGAGAAGCAGCCACCTGTATCTGATAAGAAACTTGCAGCAAACTTGGCTTATCGGAAACAATCTGCCAGGAGAAACGAGGCTGTGTCACATTAATTCCTAATGGATTTTCTTTCATCTCCAACCGGAGACTCTCTACTTTCACTGTCGAGTCGGACGTACATCCCGCCCATCCGAAGATCAAAATGATCAAAAGTAATAGTGTTGTCTTTTTCATATCGTTGCGACTTAATCTATTAATAGTATGACTTTTGCTGTCAAAGGAAGCAGTTTCACGTTGGAATTCATTCTTAAAAATGATTTAATATCTTATGTTTTTGATAAAACAGCAGGCAGGCACAAATTATTCCGCCGCGGCCTCCTGCCGGAGATCGTTTTTGCCAAAGTTTTTTTAGCCTTTGGCAAAGCTTTGCCACTACGGAGGCAAGGCCGTGCCACTTAGAAGGCAAAGGTTTGCCATTAGGATGGCAAGCGCGTGCCATTCAGATGGCAAAAGTTCCAAATTGTTTTCCTATATTTGCCCAAAGCAAACAAATAAAAAAACAGGATTATGAATTATTACGAACTGGCCTTCACTTACGCCTCCACAATCGAAACTTCCATCATTAACGACGTACTGGCCGCCGAACTGGGAGAAATCGGTTTTGAGAGTTTTACCGAAAACGAAAACGGGCTGTCAGGATACATTTCCGACCAATTATATAATGTAAAGAGCTTGCAAGAGAAACTTGCCGCCTTCCCGCTGGAAAACGTCGAGATCCGTTATACCGAATCCTTAGTGGAAAGCAAGGACTGGAACGAAGAGTGGGAAAAGAATTACTTCAAACCGATCCGCATCGGCAAAGATTGCATTATCCGCGCCTCTTTTCACGAACATGAACCGGGTTACACCTATAATATTATCATCGACCCGAAAATGGCCTTCGGAACCGGTAACCACGAAACGACTTACCTGATGATCAGCGAAATGCTCAAACTGGACCTGACCGGAAAAGAGCTGCTCGACATGGGATGCGGAACAGCCGTACTGGCCATCCTCGCCCGTATGAAAGGAGCCGGACGTGTTGTCGCCATCGACATTGACGAATGGGCCTATAACAACGCGCTCGAAAACATCCGCCTCAACAATACAGACGACATACAGGTAGCGCTCGGCGGTGCCGAACAGATCGCGACTGCCGGACAGTTCGACATCGTATTCGCCAACATCAACCGGAATATCCTGCTGAATGACATCCGCCACTACAACGGCTGCATGAGACCGGGGGCGCTACTCTTCATGAGTGGTTTCTATACGCAGGACATTCCCACCATCGAGGAAGAATGCAAGCGCAACGGACTCACATTGTTATCGTACACAGAGAAGAATAATTGGGTTGCGGTGAAAGTTCAAAAACCATAACATTAATTAACCCTAAAAGTTAAGACCAAAGTAAACTATCATTCAAGTATATTCGTTATCTTAGTAGCAACATTATAAAAAGAAAGAGTTATGAAAAATGTAGATTCTAAATTATTACTGGGATTAGTAGTTGGTGCAGCCGTTGGCGCCGCAGTTGGTTATCTGGCAGCAACAGATAAAAGAGAACAACTATTAGAAGAATTGAATGGTGTAGTTGGAAAAGTAAAAGAAGGCTTCAATTCTGCTCTTGCTAAATACAAAGAGGGTAAAGCCGAAGTTGCAAAAACTACAGAAGAAATCGTAGCAGAATAAGCTTGTATGGAGAAAGACTCAGGAGAAATCTTCCGGGAGCTGAAAGATGATCTTTTGGCTTACGTGGAGTTGAAGCTCGAACTCCTAAAATTAAACACATACGAGAGGACGGGGAAAGTAATCGCTGTCCTTTCGTATGGTGTTATTTTGCTGTTTCTGGCTTTCTTTGCAATTTTGTTTATCTTCCTGGCTTTGGGTTTCTTCCTCGGTGACCTGTTCGGATCGGTAGGTTCCGGGTTTGGCGTTGTCGCCGCCCTCTATCTGGTACTGATCTGGATTATTATAATGAACAAAGACAGAATCAGCAACAAAGTATTGAACGTCGTGATCTCTGCATTGACGACAAATGACGATAAATCAAACGAGACAGACAATGAACAAGAAGCAACAGACACCACTGGAGAAACTGATTTCTGACCGTCGCCGCATTCAGAAGGCATGTGTGGTACAGGTACAAAAATTAAATACCAATTTCTCATACATACAAGAGAACGCCGGTAGTCTGCTACTCTCAGGTGTCTCCGCTCTTTTATTCCCAAGCACAAAAGCTAAATCCAAAGGAACAGAAAACAAACAATCTGTACAACCGGTTTCGGAAGCCCCCTCCCTATCGTTGGGATTTTCCGATTATCTTTCTGTTGCACAGGGTCTATTACCCGCCGCTTGGGATATAGCACGCCCATTGTTGACAGCATGGGGCATACAAAAAGTCCAGAAGTGGGTAATAAAGAAACTTTTTAAGAAAAAGAAATAAGCCTCAACAATTAATTTATGTTAGATGGCATATTTTTCTCGCTCTATTTCCCAAACAATAAAAAAAATGACTAAATTTGCAGTCGTTAAAAACAAGGAATAAGATACAACAAACTTTTCAAGCTCGTGTGCTACTCCTTGTGGATGCTAATTCGGATATAAATTATTATTTTTAATAAACCCATAAAAGTTTTATTACAATGATTAAAGTAGGTATTAACG
>URZO01000160.1 GCA_900552465.1 uncultured Parabacteroides sp.
GCTTTTTCCAGTTTTATATAAATTTCTTTATTATTCATCTATTGAGTTTATAATGTTGGGTGGCTAACCGACCTTTCAGGGGAGGTTGAGCCGCTTGTTAGTGTCATTTTTTATCTTATTCTCAACCAATTAATGAACATATCTGTAAATGATTGGGATAAAAATCTATTCTCAGATAAGTCTAAATCTCCTAATGGTTGTAAAAAAATAAAAGTAGGTTCTCCAAAATAAAAACCGATACAATTATCGCCTCCATCAGTGCCAATAACCAAAGATTTTTTCGACAAATACTTTTGTATTTGGTATTCTTTGTTCAGTTGCATCAAATCTTCAATCTTCCATAATGATAAATATTGACTACCAATATTACCTTCTCCACCATTACTCCATAACATAAATTCCTTATAATCATCGGGTAATGGAAACAACTTTCCCACACTCAACATTATTTGTTGATCACATGGAGGATTGGAGTGCCAACTTTTATTGATTTTTTCTATTATCTGTTTCATTATAATTTTATATGACACTAATGTTCGGCGGATAATCGACTGTTAGGGAGATTAATCCGCTTGTTATGCGCTTTAT
Organism: uncultured Parabacteroides sp.; assembly: GCA_900552465.1. Lineage (GTDB taxonomy): Bacteria > Bacteroidota > Bacteroidia > Bacteroidales > Tannerellaceae > Parabacteroides. Next base: position 589 of record URZO01000160.1, read on the forward strand.
TTAATAATACAATTATTTACTTTTATAAAATGACTTCCTTCAATATCTTTTAGTGCGGTAGGACTTATTTTCACCTTAGTTCTATGCACATTTTCACCTATTGTAATCGTCAGATTTCTACATAATTGCTTTATCCTTTCTACTACCACTTGGTACACGTCATTATAATTTTCCAATTCGTTACATAGTATTTCTCTATTTTCCTCTATTGAATATATTTTCTTAGGGTACTCTAATTGAACCCCCATTATATTCTCTGGAAAATTTATGTAACTGAATTTGGTTTGTAACTTATGTTCTTCATCAAGATAGAAGGCAAATAGATTGAACCCGACGCAAGGCTCTATGAAATCCTCTGTTTTATACCATAATCCATCATTTGAATCTTGAAAGGGGACTTTATACGCACACTTACTTAGATTGTTTGAAAAGCCCGTGAGCAAATTGTCGATTACAATATGCTCGATTTTTTCACCGGACGTTAGTAAACGGTAAAAAGATTCGTAATCCCTTACAAAATTTGCAAAGTTACTTTCTATATAATCCGCAGGTACTCTACGGTTGTATATCACAATGTGAAATCCTCGCAAAATGTCTTTCAATTCTTGCGGTGTAACCAAGAACTTGTAAGTATGCCATCCTTTTGGATAATATTTCATGCTCATATTGTATTAGTTTCTAAGCGCATAATGTATTTCAGCTAACTGCATTTAGCTGTTAAGTTGATTGTTACCAACATTTATTTTTTCAATTCTCCCAATAAGCATATATTGGCTATGTGATATTAAATATTCTTCATTTTTTTCTTCGTATTTATTTTCTAAACACAAAGCACCACCGACAATAACATCAACATTCGTTTCTAAATCAAAATATTCTTTTTCATATCTGGGTTTCAAAATTAGAATACAACTTTTTTGTCCATTAAAATCTAAAAAACTATCAGATTTGAAAAGAAGAAATGTAGGAGAAAGTTGCTTTATTACTATACCATGAAGAATATTACTACCATTATGATTGAAACCCCACGGTTCATCTACTGTTAGTTTGTACTTGACCATATTTATTAATTTTCTTTAGTTGGTAATGTTCGGCAGCTAATCGCCATTTTGGGCGATTAAGGTGTATGTTAGCATCACTTCTAATAAAAGAATCACATATCAGCTAATTTCCACTTTACTTCAGAAGCTGATACATCATCATCAATATATGCTTGCAAATAAGCAGCTAAATCTTTATATCGACTTTCACCGTTGCAATCATATACCCATAATTCCGGTTCTTCTGTACCGTCAAACCATATTAGGCAAATCATTTCATAGCCATTATCGCTTGCTGCAAAAATGGAAATTCTGTTTGGCGCAAATAGTCCAGTAGCATGGTCTTCCCAATAATCCTTTGAAGCTTTTATGTCGCGAACAATTCCTATCAACCGTTCATCCTTTTCATCTTCATTCCATGGACTTTCCATTTCTTTTGTATCAAGCCAATCTCCATGTGTCGCATTAATCCATTTACCAAATGCCCCATACCTGATTTTCAACATAGGAGAGACATTTCTATAAACTCCTTTTTCAAGGGTAGGCACTCCCTTATGAAAGTCGATAGCTTGGCTTATTTGAACCTTACCTTCTAAATCAATGACTTCATCAAGCAATTCTTTTATTGTTTTCATTCTTTTTTATTTGATGCTAATGCTTGGCGGATAACCGACCTTTTCAGAGGAGGCTCATCCGCTTGTTATCAATGGTTTTACTTTGTGCAATCAATTAACTTTTTTATTTCTTCGACACGTTTTGCATCGGTAAACGATTTAGATTTAAAATAATTATCTGTAAATTCCTGATTTTTAATTCGTAATATTCGTTCTCTTAACAACGGAACTAAAACTATGGAATCGAGATTTTGAAATCGTTCCTTATATTTTATCAATATCTCTTCCAAACGATTAAAAACAGCATCGCAAAGTTGACATCTCATTTCATTTTCTGACAACTCTATATACTCATCCAAAGCCAACATTTGATCTATGTTAAGTATATCTTTTTTTTGAATATATCGAGCATACGATTTTAAGCTATTTTTTTTAATATCTTCTCTGCGAAATAATCTTAAAACAATAGCTAATGATATATGGTGTTTATCTATTCTTTGCACCTGATTAGATATTTCCTCTTGCCAAATCATATCCCCCAAGTTGGTAGCTATATAGTTTACAACTTTGTCTTGTTTCACATTGGCTTCAAAACTTCCAGCCCACCTTAAATCATATGTTATTGATAAAAAAACTCCCATATTATTTATTCCGTTAAAAACAAACTACATTTTTAGACATCTTTATTGATAACGTTATACTATCAGCCGATTTGGCTGTTATTTTCTTTAAGTATCAGACCTCGTCTTCCTCCATCAACAGATCGTCCAACGGGCTTTTGATATTGCTTTTGAAAGTGTCGGCTATGTGGACATACCTTTCCGTTGTCTTGATGTTGTTATGTCCCATAAGCTCTTTCACAATCTTGATGTCGGTTCCTTGCTCCAGCAAGTGGGTGGCGAACGAATGGCGCAGCAGGTGCGGATAAATCCGTTTCGTGATTCCCGCTTCCCGGGCCGCTGCCTTCAGCCGTTTCGACACGATACTCTCGGTGAAAGGTTCGCCCGGTCTGTGTTCAAAAAGCCACACTTTCGGTTTGTATAGTCTGTTATATTCCGTCAGCTTTTTCATCAACGGTTTTGATAGCAGGGTGTAGCGGTCTTTTTTTCCTTTACCCTGCCGCACCCGTATCAGGGAGCGGGATTCGTTGATGTCGCCGGGTTTCAGTTCCAGCAGTTCGCTGATGCGCAATCCTGCGGAATAGAGTATGGAGAACATGCAGAAGAAGCGCAGGTCTGTCACCGTCGCGTCGAGTATCTTCTTTATTTCCTCCTTGCTCAACACGTCGGGCAGCGTCTTCTCCCGTTTGGCACGGTTCACCTTGTAACACCGCCGTTCCTGACCGAGAACTTTCTCGTAATAGAACTTGATGGCGTTGATACGCTGGTTTTGCTGGCAGGAGGATATGTTTTTCTCGTGGATGAGATACAGCAGGTAGCCGTTTATCTCGCCGGGGGTAACCGTTTCAATCTTACGCCCCTCGAAATGCTGTTGGAAATCGCGGAAATAGGAGGTATATACCCTTACGGTATGGTCACTGTAACGCACTTGCTGAAGTTTTTCCAGATAGCCTTCCGGCAGTGGCGGCCGTTTGTCTTCCTCTTTACGGGGGGCGGTTTCCTTGATGGCAGAATAGTCTATAAACGCCATTTTCACATAGCGGTCGAAGAACTCGGCAAGCACGAAATCTTCTGCCGGCAGATAAGCCCTGCCGCCGACAAGCAGTACGTTTTCTTCCTTCGACAGCGACAAGCGGATGTCATTGTCATTACCGAAAGTCACTTCGACAAATTCTCTCCCGTTTCTTATCACCGGAGAAAGTTTGATCTTGGTTTTTGGGGTATATATTTCCATGCCTCACGTTTTGTCGGATATTGAAACCCGTTTTCGCAAATTTATAAAAAAACACGGGTTATCCATGCGCTTTATTGACATTTAACAATAGATCCCGACTACCTGACAATAAGGTGAGGAGCCACGAAAATACCCTCTGCCAAATCCGTCCTTCCCGGCACTCCGTTTCTCCGATTTCCTCTGCCCTGCGCCACAAGCGGCCACTTCTGTGCCCGATGCTTCCATAGCCTTTCCAACTCTTTTACGTTCAGCCGGTTCCCCTTACTTTCGTTCCCGCATCGCTATTGGTGCTAACTAAAAACACTCGTAATTATGGACGAAAACGTAAAGAACGACGCTAAACAAGTCATGCTCGTTCAGAATGCCGACGACGGACGACTGCAAGCCGTTACCGGCGTGGATCGGGACGGCAATATCCAGACCGCCGACCCCACGGATCAGAATGTGGCGAGCCTGCTGAACGTGAACACGCAGGATTCAGCCCTCGAAGCCTTCTTCAAAAAGTTCATGGAACAGGCCCAGAACCCCGTCCACACGGGTATCTTCGTCATGACGGAGAATGCCCTGAACAAACTTATCCGCATCGACTTCGACCCGGAGATTCTGGAAAATTACCGTATCGACCCCTCCGAACGGCTTCAGACGCAGGAGCAGCGGCAGTTCGAGCCGCTGGACGTCACGAAGATAGACCTGGCGGATATGGAGAAGAAAGGTATCCGCATGGAGGACATCGAGCCGCACCTGAAAGCCATGTCTTACGGACATAAATCCAACGGGCTGGTGGAGATGAACCCCGAACTGGAGAACGGGATGCGTGTTTCCACCAAAGGGCGCGTGTCGCTCGAAGAGCAGGCGGACGGCTCGCTGCGCGTCGTGCCGCATTACTGGCAGGAACGGCCCGACCTCGACGCCCCCTTCCACGGGGTGCTGCTCGACGAGGAGGCGAAAACGAACCTGATGAACACCCGCCACGCCGGGAAAGTGATCGACCTGGAGCTGGAGCCGGGCAAGCTCACGCCCTGCTACGTGTCGATAGACAAATGGACGAACACGCTGGAACCCATGCCCGTTTCGTTACTCGAAAAACGTGCCCGCATCAAGGAGGCCGACCTCTCGGAAGGCAAGCAGATGGATTTCTACGGCGGCGGCAAGGTGTTGCTCGAAGGATATACCACCCGCGCGGGTTATAAGCGGGATGCCTATATCCAAATCGACGCGGCCGAACGTAACTATTCCTTTACCTACGACGGTTTGGATCGCAACCGCTACGCCCAGGAGAACATGACCCCGATCAGGACATCAAAAAGGCCTTTCCTCAGATCATCCATGATCTGGAT
>URZO01000161.1 GCA_900552465.1 uncultured Parabacteroides sp.
AGGAACCCGGCATGGAGTCCTTCGACGGAATCTGGTCCATACGGTTGGACACGATCGCTAAGGCATCCGCGTAGTTCGTCATATCGGTCAGCAGCACCAGCACTTTTTCATTCTTCTGAACGGCGAAATATTCAGCCGCACAAAGCGCCATATCCGGAATCAGGATACGTTCCACAGACGGGTCTTCCGTCGTATTGATAAAGCTGACGATACGGTCCAGCGCACCGGCATTGCTAAATGTATTCTTAAAGAACAGGTAGTCGTCGTTCGTCATACCCATACCGCCCAGGATAATCTTATCCGACTGGGCACGCAGGGCTACCATTGCCATTACCTGGTTGAAAGGCTGGTCGGGGTCGGCGAAGAACGGAATCTTCTGTCCCGTCACCAGCGTATTGTTCAGGTCGATACCAGCAATACCCGTAGCGATCAGCTCGGAAGGCTGCTGACGACGAACCGGGTTCACAGACGGACCGCCGATTTCCACATCTTTACCTTCGGGAATGGGACCGCCGTCGATCGGGTCGCCATAGGCATTGAAGAAACGGCCGGCCAACTGGTCGCCCACCTTCAACGATGGCGCCTTTCCCATGAAAACGACTTCGGCATTCGTACGGATACCTTCCGTACCGGAGAAAACCTGCAAGGTCACTTCGTCGCCGATAATCTTTACCACCTGAGCCAGCTTGCCGTCTACAGAGGCCAGCTCGTCATACCCTACTCCTGTTGCTTTCAACGAACAGGTCGCTTTTGTAATCTGGGTAATCTTCGTATATATCTTTTGAAATGCTTTTGTTGCCATACGCTTCTATTATTTATCTGCGCGCTCTGCAAGCAGTGCGTCAAGTTGATCGTTGAACTTCTTGAACTGTTCGCTCTCGTACTCGGAGTAGTTCATCTGCTTAAAGATGTTGATCATCTGCTTAAAGTAGTCCATTACTTCGAGGAAAGTATCGAACTTAAACTCGGTATGGCAGATCTTCACAACCTTATCCAGCATAAACTCCTGGCGGGCCAGCGACGTCACCGCATCGATCGCATCGAAGGCATCCTGTTGCAGGATCACGAAGTCGATCAACTCAGACTTCCAGAACGTCACGTGGTATTCCACAGGCACACCGTCGTCACCGAGGATGTTGATCTGTTCGGAAATTTCCTTACCGCGCAACATACGGGTCTTGATCTCGTTCACCTTGTCGATCCAGGTCGGAGAGATATGCTTGGCGATGTATTCCTGAAATTCGGGATATTCCAGATATTTGGAGTAACTGTCGATCGGGTTTACAGCCGGATAACGTTTGCGGTCGGCACGTTCCTGCTCCAAGGCATAGAAACAGCGGGCCACCTTCTTCGTATTTTCCGTCACAGGCTCTTTCAGGTTACCACCGGCCGGGGATACCGTACCGATAAATGTCACGGAACCTGTCTGTCCGTTATTCAGATGTACATAACCGGCACGCGCATAGAAGTTAGCCACGATTGCCGACAAGTCCATCGGGAACGCATCCGGTCCGGGAAGTTCTTCCAGACGGTTGGACATCTCACGCAATGCCTGTGCCCAACGGGAAGTTGAGTCGGCCATCAGCAACACCTTCAACCCCATGCTTCGGTAGTACTCGGCAATGGTCATCGCCGTATAAACGGAAGCCTCACGGGCTGCCACCGGCATGTTTGACGTATTGGCAATAATAATAGTACGTTCCATCAGCTTACGGCCAGTATGCGGGTCGACCAATTCGGGAAACTCGGTAAAGATTTCCACCACCTCGTTCGCACGTTCACCGCAGGCAGCGATAATCACGATGTCGGCTTCCGCCTGTTTGGAGATCGCATGTTGGAGCACGGTCTTTCCCGTACCGAATGGCCCGGGGATAAAGCCTGTACCGCCTTCCACGATCGGGTTCACCGTGTCGATCGTACGGACACCGGTTTCAAGCAGTTTATAAGGACGCGGCTTTTCCTTGTAGCAAGTGATGGCGCGTTTTACCGGCCAACGCTGTACCATGGTCACTTCCACGTCTTTCCCGGCTTCGTCCGTCAGGACGGCGATCACCTCATTGATGGTATATTGTCCTGCTTCTTTCAGGCTCTTGATCGTATATTCACCTTTAAAGGTAAAGGGGACCATGATTTTATGCGGCTGGAAGTTTTCATCCACTTCGCCCAGCCAGTCACCGGCCGCCACCTTGTCGCCCGCTTTGGCAAGCGGTTTGAAATCCCACAGTTTGTCGTTATCCAACGGGAAGGTATATTCTCCGCGTCTCAGGAAAACACCCTCCATCTTGTCGAGGTCGTTCTGCAAACCGTCGTAGTTGCGCGACAACATACCCGGTCCCAGCGTTACCTCCAACATGTGTCCTTCAAACTCGGCTTCGTCGCCCACCCGCATACCGCGCGTGCTCTCAAAGACCTGTACAAAAGCATTCTTACCTATTACCTTAATAACTTCCGCCATCAGCTTGACGCCTCCTACGGAAATGTAACAGATTTCATTCTGGGAAACCGGTCCGTCCACCTCTACAGTCACAAGGTTGGAAACGATTCCTTTTACAATTCCTTTCGTAGCCATAATTTATTTATCATTGTTTCTTTTAAATTCTTCCAGGGCATTCTCGCTGCCTTTCTTCATTGCTCCTACTATTTCGCGGAATGTTTTCTCGCCTGTCCCCTTATCCAGCGTCACCCAACGCTCGATCATCTCCAGTTTCAGCAGGTATGCAAATACACTCTCTATATCGAACGGTTTAAAGAACGTATGTTCCTCGAGCCATTCCCACTTCAGCAGGTCCACTTTCTTTTCGCGTACCATCAGATCGGTTTCTTCAGCGATGCGCTGCAGATCGGGCAAATAGTCCACCGTATCTCCCAGTCCGAAATCGCGGGCATTGGATGTACGGAGCGCCTGTGCCACTTCATTGTCTCCAACGATGTATTCGGCTTTATCAAGACCATGTTTACGGCAGGTTATTGCGGTAAGCATGTTGTTGATGTTCAGGTTCAGTTCGAACCAATCTGCAACAAACTTATTATGATTTTTCATCGCATACGCATAATAGAGCGTGGCCAGGCGGTCTTCCCATGGAATATCCTGTTTGTCCTCTTTCCCTTCACTTTCAAGATACAGTTTGAAGAACTCCTTGAAATAAGGAGGCATCCGGTCGTTCTTGGGTGGCTTTTCTTCTTCCTTCAACGCTTTGAGCAAAGCATTGAATTCGTCATACGTGATACGTCCCCGCGGGTCCGGATCAGAGTCCGGCTGTTTGGCTTGAGCGATCAGGTTCTTATTATCGAATTTGAGGAAGAACAGATCGATCAGCTTCTTATCGGCTTTCGTCAGTACGCCGTCCAATTCCTGCCTGAAGTCACAGACGGAATAGGTCAGTTTACTATCGTCGAGCGCGATATTGGGGAGTCCTGCAATCAAGCAATAATACTTACCCATATCAGAACAGCATTTCTACCAACCCGGGACGAAGGAATTCTTTGAAGAAGGCGACAAACTCGTCTTCTCCGAAACTTACTTTATAGGAACCGTCAGCCGGAACAATCGTGAAAGAGGCGTCATGTCCGCTTACTTTCTCGATCTTCACGCCGCCGTCCAACAGGCTCTTAGCGTTGGCGGTAAAATATTTGGTGAGCGCATCGGCTTCAGCAGTCTGGATCGTAATCGCTTCCTTCTTTGCCCATTCCTTTGCCATTTCCAGAATCACTTTCTGCATGAATGCAGTGTCAGAAACAATCGCTTTCACATTGGAAGAGGTTATCTTTCCGGTAATAAGGTTTACCACTTCGCTTTTCAGCGCTTCTACAGATTGGGTAGCAAACAATTTCAACTCGGCCTCCGTATTCTTTTTCAGTTCGGCCGCCTGCTTTTCGGCAGCTGCCACAATACGTTTTGCTTCTGCTTCCGCGTCGCTCAAGATAGTCTGTTTCTGCGCATTTGCATCGGCAATGATTCGCCCTGCTTCTTCGTTACCTTTCTCTACTCCTTCTTTGTAGATTTTGTCGGTCAGTTCCTGAATCTTTGTATCCATTTCTATATGTTTTTATTAAATTGTTTCCCATGTACAGGTATTAAACGCCTACAAAGTTATTCTTTTTTATGAATTAACATTGAGATATACATAAAATCAATCCAAAAAATTAATTGTTGCGAATATATCCCTATTTTTTGTACTTTTGTTTGTCTAAAAGTAGGAAATAATGTTCTCAATTACGAAAGCAACTGTTAACGATTGCCAATTAATTCAAGATTTGGCGTCTAAAATCTGGGAACCGACTTATGGTTCCATCCTTTCCCGCGAGCAGCTGGATTATATGTTTGATATGATGTACAGTCATGAAAATCTTCTCAAGCAGATGAATGAACTTCATCACCAGTTTTTCATCATCTATGCCGATGGCGTCCCTGCGGGCTACTTGTCCATCGAAACGGTAGAGAAAGATTTGTATGAGTTCCAGAAAATCTACTCGCTGCCCTCCCTTCACGGTACGGGCATCGGCCGCTACATCATCGAGCAAGGTGTCACTTACCTGAAAACCATTCATCCCGGCCCTTTCACCGTCGAGCTGAATGTAAACCGCCACAATCCCGCCGTCGGCTTCTACAAGCACATGGGCTTCCACGAACATGCAACCCGTGACTTCCACATCGGAAATGGTTACTATATGAACGACTACATCATGAGACTGGAGGTAAACGGTGATCAGAAATAAGACATATATGTGTCTGACCGGGATGGTTTAAAACTGCAAAAACTGGAGCTTCCACAACTAAAACTTTACAAGAACCCCTTTTTCGACAGTTTTTCTATTTCGTCCAAAATGTTGATCTGTTTTGAATTGACTCTTTATTTGTTTTTAGCCTTCCCGGCTAAAAATAAATAAAATGAGGTACCGGGATCGCTCCAGAAAGCATGCAATTTGATTGCCTATAGCCGGATGCACCGACAAAGTGATAAATCTTAACTTCCGGAGAATCGAATATTTCCAGACAAGGGCGGACCGTGTCCCAAATATTCAAAGGAACTTTTAGGGCCTTGTCGCCACGACGACCGTCTTAATCGCGATGATGACCGTCTTCATTTAAATGGCGACCGCCTTCGTATGGTACGACGACCGTCTTCAGGGCGATAAAGTGCCGGGAAAATGAAATAAAGGTTGACTTCCCG
>URZO01000162.1 GCA_900552465.1 uncultured Parabacteroides sp.
GTGCAGTCGAAATCCCGCAACCCTGCCTATTTCGACGAACTGCTGACGGTGCGCATCATCCTCAGGGAGATTCCCAGCACACGCATCAATTTCTTCTACGAGATCTACAACGAGAAGGGCGACCTGCTGAACACGGGCATGACGCAGTTGGGTTTTATACACAGCGATTCGCGGCGTCCGTGCCGCTGTCCGGAGTGGTTCCTGGAACTGATCCGAAACCGCTGGACCGAATAAGAATCCGATTTCCGACCCTCTTTACACCGCTTCGCTGTCCGAGGCGGTTTTTTCAGGCCGTTCAGAACAAGGCTTTCGACCCCGGCAAAGTCCGAATAAATTGCTATCTTTGCGGTTCAATTTGCGATAACTTATGATTTCAATAGACTCGCTGACCGTAGAGTTCAGCGGCACGACGCTTTTCAAAGATATTTCGTTCGTCATCGGCGACAAGGACCGGATCGCCCTGATGGGCAAGAACGGAGCCGGCAAATCGACCCTGCTGAAGATCATCGCCGGGGTGCGAACCCCAACGCGCGGCCGTGTAACGGTGAGCGAGGGCGGCAAAGTGGGGTATCTGCCCCAGCACCTGACGGTAGAAGACGGCCGCACGCTCGTCGAAGAGACCTCGCGGGCTTTCGAACACCTGTTCGAGATCGAGCGGCAGATCGCGGCACTCAACGAGCAGCTCACGACCCGCACCGACTATGAAAGCGAATCGTACATGCGCCTGATCGAGGAGGTGACGGCCATTTCCGAGAAATTCTATGCCGTGGACCTCACCAACTATCAGGAGGATGTGGAACGCATCCTTTTGGGTCTGGGTTTCGAACGCTCGGACTTCACGCGGCAGACTTCCGAATTTTCGGGCGGATGGCGCATGCGCATCGAGCTGGCCAAACTGCTGCTTCAGAAACCCGACCTGCTGTTGCTGGACGAGCCGACGAACCACCTCGACATCGAATCCATCGAATGGCTGGAGGATTTTCTGATGAACAACGCCAAGGCGGTGATGGTCATTTCACACGACAAAGCCTTCGTGGACCACATCACCACGCGCACCATCGAAATCACGCGCGGACGCATCTACGACTACAAGGTCAACTATTCGCATTACCTCGAGCTACGGCGCGAACGGCGCGAGCAGCAGCAGGCGGCCTACGACAACCAGCAGAAGATGATCGCCGAAACCCGGGAGTTCATCGAGCGGTTCAAGGGAACCTATTCGAAGACCAACCAGGTGCAGTCGCGTGTGCGGATGCTCGAAAAACTGGAACTTATCGAGGTGGACGAGGAGGATACGTCGGCATTGAACCTGCGTTTCCCGCCTGCTCCGCGGTCGGGTTCCTATCCCGTCATCACGACCGAGCTGGGCAAGGCGTACGGCGACCACCGTGTATTCAGCGACGTGTCGATCACCATCGAGCGGGGCGACAAAGTCGCCTTCGTGGGCCGCAACGGCGAGGGTAAGTCCACGATGGTCAAGGCAATCATGGGCCAGATCGACTTCGAAGGTGCGATCCAGATGGGCCACAACGTCAAGATCGGCTATTTCGCGCAGAACGAAGCGTCGGGGCTCGACGAGTCGATTACCGTCTTCAAAACCATCGACGACATCGCCGTGGGCGACATCCGGACCCGTATCCGCGATATCCTCGGCGCCTTCATGTTCGGCAAGGATGCCAGCGAGAAACTCGTCAAGGTGCTCTCCGGCGGCGAGCGGACCCGTCTGGCGATGATCAAACTGCTGCTGGAGCCCGTCAACCTGCTGATTCTCGACGAGCCGACCAACCATTTGGACATGAAAACGAAAGATATCCTGAAACAGGCGTTGCTTGACTTTGACGGTACGCTGATTGTGGTGTCTCACGACCGTGATTTCCTGGACGGCCTGGTGACGAAAGTCTACGAATTCGGCAACCAGCGGGTCACTGAACATCTTGAAGGCATTTACGAATTCCTTCAACGGAAGAAGATGGAGAATCTCAACGAACTCGAAAGAAACAAAACAAGATAACAATCAACCAATTACAGTTTCCTCGTAGTTTAACTTTTAGGAAACTGTAATTTCCTAACAATTCCTTTATTTGGAAACTCTAATTTCCTGCCTAAGAAACGACAGTTTCCTCCGCAGGGAACTAGAGTTTCTTACGGAGGAAATCAGAGTTTCTCCCATAGGAAACGCCAGTTTCCTAATAGCAGAACTACGAGGAAACTGTATGTTAACGTTTTTAGTTGACTACTTTCAGTCTTATATATATAAAAGGTTGACTCGGTTTAAACTTAATAATAATAACGGTTGACTTATTTCTTGCTTATTTATGAAACAGGTTAACTCTACCTGCCAGTTTTTCGCAAAAATAATCAAAATCTCTATTCACCCCAAACGGGTAATGAAAAAACCACCGCGGAGGTTTGCCATACGGCTGGAGGCGCGAAGCCTCCAAAGAGTCTTAGGTTATAATCAGTCCTTACTTAATGGAAGATCTATCCTGTCATTCCCATCTCTTTCAGCCTTTTAATAGCTCTCTCACGGTAACTTATCCATCTTTTCTTCAGATCTCCTTCACCTTCGGCGGCCTCGGAAGGTGTCATTCCGTCCAGGCTCCAGTGAGGGCGTTCGTGATTGTAAAACTCCACAGCAACTTTAACGGCTGCCTTTACTTCCCGGATTCGATAGAATACCATTCCTTTAAGCAGTTCATTCTTTATGGTATTGTTCACACGCTCGGCTACCGCATTATCCTTGGGATTTCCACTCTCTGTCATGCTTATGCGTATTTGGCAATCTTTCAAACGGCCCGTATAAGCATAGCTGGCATATTGTACACCACGATCGGAGTGATGGATTAACCCTGAGAGGTCTTTGCCGACATAATGTCTGATGGCCATTTCCAGGGCCTCCTGAGGATATATCGTTTCTAATGTCTCCCCTACGCTATATCCTACGATTTCTTTCGTATAATAATCCGTCACCAGCGAAAGGTAACAGAATGTATATTCACCCGTAACAGGGTTTACCCAAAGAGGTATATAGGTTATGTCGCTAACTATCAACTGGCAAGGGCGATTGGGTATCAACTCTTTAACCAGATTCGGATAAAGCGGAAGGTCGTGGTTGGAGTCCGTGGTTGCAATACGCCGCCTGCGCTTACGTACTTTCAAGCCATATCGTTCTATGATGTCATAGAAACGATTGTAGCCAACGCTGTGTTCTTCTCCGAACCTGCGACGGTACATCAACCAAAGCTTATTGCCACCGATGCCGGGAGCTTTCTGACGTACTTCTTTAATAAATTCAATCACAAAGGATTCCCTGGCTAATTTGAACATTAATTTATCCACATGTTTATAGTAGGCTTGTTTACTTACACCAAGCAGACGACACATAGGGACAATGCCGTAAAGCCTCTTGTCCCTGGTGTGAAGCCTGGATGCTACTTGGTGCCAGCTTTTTTTAGGTCGATACCATAAACTTCTTTGCCAAAGGCCACCATTTCTTCGTAAAAGTCAGCCCGAAGGCGTTCCTGAGTTAAATCCTTCTTGAGAGAGGCGATCTCACCCAGTAACTTTTTGTAATCTTCCTCTGTTACCTCTTTACCTTGTTTCTTCATCATTGCTGCTTTTTGGGGGTTATCAACCTCAAAGATAGTTAATGCACGGTAAACTCGAGAACGACTTATACACAGTTTTTCTACTATCGCGGCGACTTCCAGGCCTTCTACTACACGAAGGCGATAAATCTCATGACACATCAGATGATGCTCTCTCTCTTGATAATAATTCTTCTTTTTCATTGTTGATTCTTTAAAGAGTCAACCTTATTTACAAAAAGACAGTCACTGCATCCGTCGGATACCAATAGCCTTATTATACTGGGCCAATGATGCTTTTTGCTGGTACCAGGTCTGGATCAGGCTGCTATAAGACTGTATCCATGACAACTGGGCAGAAAGGACATCGACGATGGGAAGCTTTCCTTCGTTATAACTGAATGTATTCAGATCCAGGTTCTCTTCTGCTATCTTACAAGCCTCTTCAGCGACATCGATCTGTTTAGTATTCTCTGTCAGGCTTGTCCATGCATTAGCCACTTCCTGAGTGATCTGGTCGCGGGTATTATCCATTGCATACTCTTTACTGCGCAGCACGGCTTTTTGGGAATTTACTTCCTTGAAACGGGCACCCCAACGGAACAAAGGAATCTTTAAAGAAGCAAATACAGCCGGTGTCCATAAGTTATCGGAGCCTTTTACGTTCAGCATAGGAGTTCCCCATGTGCCCTGAAAACCGACAGACAGGGTCGGATTATATTTTGCTTTTGATAGGTTGATCTGTCTTTTCTGATACTCGATGTTCAGTTTGGAGATCAGATAGTCCGGCCGGTTTTCCAATGCTGCCGATTCACCGACCTGCATAGGCAATGGCAAAACCATCGTAATAGAGTCTGTGATCGTTATCGGTTCCATTGGAGGGACGCCCATCAGGACATTCAGATTCTGCAATGCAATCTGATAATCCTTATAAGCGGCACTTTTATTCAACTCAGCTTCCTTTAAACGGGCCTGTACCTGCAACAGGTCAGTCTTGCTGATCTGTCCGTCCTGAAAACGGAGAGTCAGCACGTTTGCCAGTTCCTGTACGATATCGACATACTGTGTCATTACAGCGTACATGCCTTTACGGGCGGCTACAGACCAATAGTTCATATCTGCGGCATAAACGATGTTATCGGTCGTCAGCTCTTCGGCCTCAGTAGCGATCTGACCCTGGATTTCGGCAGCCTTATAATTGTTGTAAATTTGTCCGCCGGCGTAAATAGGTTGGCTTACTGTGGCACCAAGACTATACGTATTATGGTCCATTTCAATACCGGGTATGCCATCTCCCATTCCCAATTCGTATTTATTTATACGGTATTGATAACTTCCGGAGAAATCCACAGCCGGGAAGAATGCTGTTTTAGCTGCTTTAATAGCATGCTGCATTGCAATCCGTTCTTCCGAACTTTGCTTGATCTGACGGCTGTATTCAAGTACTTTTTCTTTGTATTCGGCTGCCGTAATGGGCTGCACCTGTGCTTTCACAGACAGGGCACCCAATAACATACAACCTATT
>URZO01000163.1 GCA_900552465.1 uncultured Parabacteroides sp.
TTTCAGTTTCCAAAATCATTCAGGACGTTACACATTGCTGAATTTCTGGGCAGCTTACGATGCTGAATCGCGGGCCCGTAACGTTCAATTATGGAATGAAGTTAACAAGTTGAGTTCAGGTAAGATTGCGATGTATTCGATCTCTTTGGACGAGAAAGAATCCATTTTTACCGAAACGGTAAAAGCCGACAAACTGGAAGGCACAATGCAATTTCACGAAGGACTTGGCAGAAAGTCAGAGCTGTTTGGGAAGTACAACCTGCAAAAGGGATTCCGTAACTTCCTGATTGACGACAAGGGTGTTATCATCGCCGCCAATGTAACCCCGGAAGATCTGACGAATGTATTGAAGAAGATTTAATCAGTTAGATTATTATTAGAAAGAGGCTGGTCCGGCAACGGGTCAGCCTTTTTTGTGCTTAGAACCTGAATAGTCTATGATTTATATTGGTTTTCAATTTAAAAAACGTATTTTTGCAGAAGTATAAAAACTCTCGATAGCACCAACAATAGTATGCTTCATAAATACTCATTTCAGTTAGTAGCTGTAGTGATACTTTTGCTAACCTTCATATCATGTGACTCTCCGACTGATTCATCGAAGGAAAAGCATATACTCGTTATTCAATCTTACGAAAAGCATTTTCCAGCATACAAAGTAATGAAGAAGGTCCTATCTGATGACCTGTATAAAAAACGTATACAGGCAAGTGTATACTCTTTCTATCTGGATTGCGAGCAATTCTCCGAAAAGCAACAGAGGCAGAAGACGTTCGACAAGCTGAACGAACTCTCTTCCTGGAAACCGGACATCATCCTTGTCAATGACGACCAGGCCCTGAGTGCATTGATAACGTGCGAACATCCGGCTGTTAAATCGATACCGGTCGTTTTTATGGGAATCAATTATCCCAATATACCTTTTATAGAGAAGCATCCGAACATCACAGGCTTTAGCGACAAACCGGATTACCGGACCAATATAAAACTGATACAGCAATTGATTGGCAATTGCATCATTATAAGGGTTGCAGATGATACCTTCGCTGATAATATGATCCTGGCGGATATGAATGAGCAGATAAAAGGCCTGTGCGCCTCAAACAATATCTTTTCAGAAGACAGGGTGCGCTTATCCGGTAAAAACGGTATCTCTATAGCTGATATTCCCAAGATAAAGCCGGATTCGATATATGTCAGTACGCTTAATGCCAAATCGGCCCATGCGCTGATCAGGGGCTTCGGTGAAAATTATTACAACAAGGCTTTCCTGGCAACGAAGAGAGACTATATGACAATTTCATTGGGACGACTCAGCGCTTTCCCCTGCTTTACGGTCATGAATGAGCTGATCGGTTGCAATAATGGCATTGCGGGAGGATACTTGGCTACGTTAGAGGAACAGACACACGAAGCAGCCGGCCGGATTGCCGATATTCTGAATGGAGTTCCTTTGTCTGAGTTTCCTCAAATCCAACAAAGCAAGAAATCCTATGTGTTCGACTATGATGTACTGAATAAATGGAACATCGATTTGTCACAACTGCCCGACGAGGCCATTATCCTTAATATGCCGCTGACGGTACGTTATAAAACTTTCATATCTGTTCTTGCCGTCATTTTTGGCATTCTGTTGCTAGCCATTTTTATCTACCAACGCAAGCAATACAGGCGGGAAGCACAACACAAGAAAGAAGCCCAGAAAAAACTGCGTCAGGAGAAGGCATTCCTCTCTTTCGCCTTGGAGAGTGGAAATATCTTTGCTTTCCGTTATAAGAATGGGATTTTTGAGTTTGATAATGAATTCTACCACACGTTGGGAATTCCTCCGGTGCCTATTACTGCCGATCAATTTCAGCAAACGATTCATCCGGATGACCGGGAGGAATTTATAGTAAACCGGGGTAAGTTGGATACGGGATTTCCTACCCGGCAGATCACACGCCGGCGTTACGACTTTAACGGAAAGGGCCATGAATGGTGGGAGTTTCGCTATGCGCAAAATAAAAACATAGAGGGTTTCTACTCAAACGACGATTCGGTGGTGGTCAGTGGTTTGTGTCTGAATATCCAGCAGATAAAGGATACGGAGAATAATCTTATTCAAGCCCGCCATAAAGCGGAAGAGTCGGACCGGATGAAATCTGTTTTCCTGGCCAATATGAGCCATGAAATACGGACGCCGCTTAACGCTATCGTCGGTTTCTCGCAGCTACTTAATTCTGACGTGTCGTTAGAGCCGGAAGAGAAAGTCGAATTCCTTGATCTGATTAGTAAGAACAGCGACCTGCTATTGAAGTTAATCAGCGACATCCTGGATTTGTCGCGCATTGAATCCGGATGCCTGTCTTTTTCGTATGAGAACATAGACTTGAGTAAACTGATAGAAGATGTCCATCATACTCACCGGCTGATGATGCCGGAAGGCGTGGAGCTGCGGATGCAGGTGCCTGGTGTGCCGGCCATTATTCATACGGATCGCTTGCGCCTGACACAAGTTTGTACGAACTTTATTAATAATGCGAGAAAATTTACCACGCAGGGATACATCGAGATTAAATACGAACTGAGTAAGGACGGCCGGTTCATCCTTCTTTCCGTATCAGATACCGGCAAAGGTATTCCTGAAGAAAAGAAGGCGCTGGTTTTTGAACGTTTCCAGAAGCTGGACGAGTTTGCACAGGGAACCGGTTTGGGCTTGGCAATCTGCCAAAGCATTATCAAAACCTTCGGCGGTGACATCTCGCTGGAATCTACAGTTGGAAAAGGCAGTACGTTCACAATCGCGTTGCCATACACTCCGGGATTGGAGATATCCGGAAATCAATAATTATCAATAATGCGGTTATTCTCAGTCGCTTCTTTTTGCCATTCAGGAACAATAGTCTTCAGGAATTGGTCTTTGGCAATCCGTTCGGCTTCCATATCGAGGCCGATATACTGCTGCGCCTTTTCTTTAGTGGAAAGGTCAGGCATAGGGACTTCCCCTGTGTACCCCTGGTGCATCAGTATTTTCATAATCAGGATACGGGCTTGTGTTGCCTTGTCGAATCCGTCGCTCAAAATGCGCATCACTTCCTGGGGAGCATGAAAGGCAGCCCCGTGGGAGGTTACTCCGAAATCCCAGCGCCATTGTGCCTGTCGAAGCAGTTTCAATACTTTTTCCATCTGCTGTTCCGTCGCTCCTTTGTCCCAGGCATACTTGGCTTCGATGTGCGCTTTTGTCAATTCTTCTTCCAAACGGTTGCGAAGGGAGAGTGCTTTACTCTGACGGTCATAGACGTTATTTCGCAGTGTTTCCTCGCTTTCCCGGTGACAAGCCTGGCAGGTGCGGTCGATCATTGCCAGCGGACTTTGGATATGGTGGTCGTTATACCGGTTTCCGCCTTCTCCGACAGCTGGCATATGACATTCGCCGCAGGAAACGCCACGCTGGGCGTGAATACCCATTTGCGCCAGTTCGTAGTCAGGATGCTGGGCCTTCAGTAAAGGCGTCCGGCTTAATTTATGGGTAAAGTCGGAGAAATGTATGCTGTCGTAATAGGCTTCCATGTTTTCTACCGTATAGCCCCGGTCCCAAGGCAAAGTCAGCACACGCTCTTCTCCATGAAAATAATATTCGGCATGACACTGTGCACAGACGAGGGAGCGCATCTCCTGATCGGTTGCGTCTTCAATCTGCTGTCCGCGACGGGAATAGGCTTCGGTCAGAAAGGAACGGGTGATACGCAAGCTCATACTTTCCTGTTCGTGACAGTCGGCACAGCCAATCGGGTTGACGACTTCACTGCCCAGTTCGGCCCATTTCTTTTTATAGAGCGTTTTGGCATCGGTCCTTGTCAGTAAGCGTGGAATATCCGGACTTTTACAAGCCCAGCAGGCTGCCGGCTGCGGTCCGCTTCTGTTGTCCATGGGGGCGCCTGTACGCAGGCTTTTATATAGATCTTCTATGGCATACATGTGTCCTCTGGGTGTTGCATAATCTTTTGAAAAAGCATATCCGGCCCACAATATGACCATTCGGGGACGCATAGCCAGAATATCGGCCTGCTGGTTACCATTAAATAAACTTTGGAAAGTTGTGTCGGTAGTGTTTTTCCAAGTCTGATATTCGTTTGAATAGCGCAAATCCATTGAGTCATTAGAAAATCGATCGACTTCATCTGTCTCTTGTTTTTCATCGATATCCTCGATAAATGTTATCTCATTCTGACGATATGATCTTATACAGGATACCGTTACAGTAACAATCGTAACAATGCTTGTAATCGCGAATATTTTATGTAGCAGATTCAAAATTTTACCCTTTCGTTGTGATTATGCGTTTCTTACGGGCTGCTAATATATGAAAAATTTCCCTATAAAAATCAGCGATGTATGAACAAAAGAAAAAAACAGACTGTTTATAGCCATATAAAACAAAGTATTTATTGAATAATCTAAAAAAAACATGAAAAGTATGGTACCTTATGCAGAGCCGGAGAGTGGCAAGATAGCTTTGATTCAAGAAATATTGGATATTAATGATATCCAGGATATAGATTTATTATATAAGTTCCGTGAAGAGTTCATGAATGCTCAAGACAATACGACAAGAAGAGGGGAAGAGAACAACAATCTTTCCTGATCTTCTACAAAGAAAAAAAGAGAATGCTATTTGGATAACATTCTCTTTTTTTTGTGACCGCGACAGGATTCAAACCTGTAACCGGCTGATCCGTAGTCAGCTACTCTA
>URZO01000164.1 GCA_900552465.1 uncultured Parabacteroides sp.
GTGCAGGCCGCCCAACGAAACCCGGACATACTTGCGGCGCAATGCTTCCGCAATGGATTTTCCGAGCGAAGTCTTACCGACTCCCGGAGGGCCGTACAGGCAGATGATGGGCGATTTCATATCCCCTTTCAACTTCAGCACGGCCAGGTGTTCGATGATGCGTTCCTTCACCTTTTCCAATCCGTAGTGGTCGCGGTCCAGCACTTTCTGGGCATGGGCCAGATTGAAATTATCCTTGCTGTACTCGTTCCAGGGCAGGTTGATGATTGTCTGCACATATTGTGTCTGTATGGAGAAATCCGGCGATTGCGGATGCAGGCGTTCCAGCTTGCGCACCTCCTTCTCGAAGGCTTCGGCCACGACCGGCGACCATTTCTTTTTAGCCGCTTTCTCGCGCAGTTCCCTTATCTCCAGTTCGTTGATATTGCCGCCCAGTTCTTCCTGGATCGTCTTGATCTGTTGCTGGAGGAAGTATTCCTTTTGCTGCTGGTTGATGTCCTCGTGCGTTTTCATCTGGATGGAGTTTTTCAGTTCCACCAACTGGTACTCGCGGTTCAGGATGAACAGGAGGCGGTAGGCACGGTCCTTCAGGTTACCGATCAACAGCAATTCCTGTTTTTCAGCCGCCCCGTTCGGGATATTGCTGCAGGAGAAATTGATCAGGTAAAGGACATTCTTATTATTCTTGATCGAGAAGATCAAATCGCGGGGAGGTTCGGAGACCGCTCCGAGCATCTTGATCGTCAAATCTTTAATAGTGGAAATCAGCGCCTCGAACTCGCGGTCGGATTTATCCGGCATGGTGTCTTCCAGCATCTTGATTTTACCGGTCAGGTAAGGGTCTGTAGCGGACAACTCTTCCAGTTCGAACCGCTTTTTACCTTGCAGGATCACGGTCGTCGTCCCGTCCGGCATCTCCAGCACGCGGACGATATCGGCAACAACTCCGATCGAGTACACATCCTCCATTCCCGGATCTTCCGTATTCATATCCTTTTGGCAAACAACACCTATCAGTGTTTTCTTATGGGCCGCCTCCTTGATAAGGCGCATAGATTTAGGGCGTCCGATCATAACCGGCATGGCTACACCCGGAAACAAGACCATATTCCGAAGCGGAAGGATCGGCAATTCTTCCCCCACTTTCTCCACTCCTTCGGTAAAGTCTTCATCAACGTCACATTCCGTCAATATAGGCATTACGATACCGATATTATCATCCAGGTCGTTGTACGACTCCTCGGCAAACATCGTCATTTTATCTCTCTTCATATATTAGTTGTCATAGTTGCGGAATACTTTTATCGCCCGCAGTTCTATTTTATACAATAAACGTGCCAAAGTTACTCTTTTTAACTCAAAACTGACTACTTTTGCAGTTGAAAGTTGAAAGATAAAAACATGCCGAACCCCTATTTCCAATTCAAACAGTTTACCATCCGCCACGACAAGTGCGCGATGAAGGTAGGAACCGACGGTGTTCTGCTCGGCGCCTGGGCCGCCACCGAAGGATGCGACCGCATACTGGACATCGGCACGGGAACCGGCCTGATCGCCCTGATGCTGGCACAACGCAGCAGGGCTGTGATCGACGCGATCGACATAGATGCCGGAGCCTGCCTGCAGGCGGAGGAAAACGCGGAAGCCTCTCCTTTCGCCGGACGGGTACGGGTCATCCATTCCGGCTTGGCGGACTTTGCATCCACTGCCACCTGTCAATATGATCTGATCGTTTCCAATCCCCCTTATTTCGCCGACTCGCTGAAATGCCCGGACAGGCAGCGCAGCACGGCGCGCCACACTGATACGCTTCCATTGGATGCCTTGCTGCACGACGGCCGTAAACTACTCGCTCCCGGCGGACGCCTGGCTCTTATCCTGCCTTACGACCGGAAAGAGCACCTCATGGATTGCATCCGGAAGGAAAACCTTTTCCCTTCGAGGGAAACTTCGGTTATACCCGTACCCGGCGCACAGCCAAAACGCATCCTGATCGAGCTAACAGCCGAAATGCCTGCATCGCCTCTATCCACCGGAGAGCTGACGATCGAGATCGGGAGGCATCAATATACCGGCGAATACATCGACCTGACCAAAGATTTTTATCTGAAGATGTAAGGAAGTTTCTTATCGAAGAAACGGGTTACTTCGCCAAACAAATTCTGCACCTCCGCCGTAAATGAAACAGTTTCGGGCGTCAATACGTTCAATGATTTGGGAAGAATTGAGATTTCGATACGGCTGTCTGCCATGATCGGCTCGCCGTCGAGGTGCATGACTCCCGGTTTCTGGCGGATGATCGTCACCTCTTTTCCTGTGAATGTCTTGATCTTGCTGTTACGGTCGATCTGTTTGGTGAACAGTTGGATGGCCAGCGGGGCAATATCCAGCGGGCCGAAGGGGGAAAGGATCGTGATGTCCATCTTTCCGTCCTGTATGTTGGCGTGGGGAGCGATAAAGGCATTATTCCCGTATTGGGAAGCATTGCCGCAAGCAACCAGGAATGCTTTTTCCTTAACCGTCTGGCTGTCGATCTGCAGTTCGTATGGTTCGGGCTGGTAACTCAGGTATTCTTCTACCGTATTCTTTATATAGGTAAGCGAACCGCGACGCTTCTCACCGGCAAACTTCTGGCTGACCGCCGCGTCGAAACCGACTCCGCAGGTGCAGAAAAAGATACGCCCGTTGGCCTTGCAACAGTCGATTGTCGAAATATGTCCTTTTCTGATCAGGTCGATCGCACGACGTACATCCATCGGGATATGCAACTCGCGCGCCAGACCGTTGCCGGAACCTTTCGGGATAATTCCCAACACGGCGTCCGAATGGATCATGGCACGGGCAATCTCATTTACAGTCCCGTCGCCCCCGACAGCAATCACGCAATTAACGCCTTTATCGACAGCCTGCCGCGTCAGCTCGCTGGCATGACCGGGGTACTCGGTAAAAGAGATTTCCACAGAACAATTCTCCCTCGCAAACGCACGTTCGATCATTTTCGGAATCTTTCTCTTCGAACCGACACCCGAAATCGGGTTTATTATGGCCTGTATACTGATTGATTGTCCCTCCATCCTTATTGTTACTTATTTTGAAAGGGCAAAAATAATGCTTTTGTAAAACTTTTAAAGCATTTCGGCTACTATAAGTGATTTTTTTACTACTTTTGCAGCTGGATTTGCCGAAACATAGATATTTATGTAGGCGGCAGACCTGAGATCTTTTAGAGTAACAACGTAGCGAGAAAATCATTCTCTGTTAATTATAATATGAAACTTTTACAAGAGAAACTATCAAAGTACGATGCACCTCAGCGAGCTATGGCCGCAGGAATTTACCCATACTTCAGAATGATTGAAAGTGATCAGGATACAGAAGTAATGATCAGCGGTAAAAAGGTTCTGATGTTTGGTTCCAACGCCTACTTAGGCTTGACAAACCATCCGAAAGTAAAAGAGGCGGCAATTGATGCCATTAAGAAATATGGTACGGGTTGTGCCGGTTCGCGTTTCCTGAACGGAACGCTGGATTTGCACATTCAGTTGGAAAAACGTCTGGCGGAATTTGTAGGAAAAGAAGATGCCATCGTTTATTCTACAGGATTTCAGGTCAACTTGGGTGTCGTTTCCTGCCTGACAGGACGTGAAGACTACATTCTCTGGGACGAACTGGACCATGCGTCTATCATTGAAGGACACCGTCTTTCATTCTCTACTAAACTGAAGTTCAAACACAACGATATGGATTCGTTGGAGAAACAACTCCAGAAATGCGAACCGGACAAGGTTAAACTGATTGTTACCGACGGAGTGTTCAGTATGGAAGGAGACGTAGCCAACCTGCCGGGAATCGTTGAATTAGCAAAAAAATACAATGCAAGTGTCATGGTTGACGAAGCACACGGATTGGGTGTTTTCGGTGATCACGGACGCGGCACCTGTAACCACTTCGGCGTGACAAACGATGTCGACCTGATCATGGGTACATTCAGTAAGTCGTTTGCTTCTATCGGCGGATTCATTGCTGCCGACGAGTCGATCATCAATTATCTCCGTCACCACTCCCGTTCTTATATTTTCAGTGCAAGTAATACGCCGGCCGCCACTGCTGCCGCAGATGCCGCACTGGACATTATGTTGAGCGAACCGGAACGTATCCAGCACTTGTGGGATCTGACTCACTATGCATTGGAAGGTTTCCGTAGCATGGGTTGTGAAATCGGGCATACATCGACACCGATCATCCCGCTGTTCATCCGCGACAACGACCTGACATTCCTTATTGTAAAGGAATTGTTCGAAGCCGGAGTCTTTGTAAACCCGGTTGTTGCACCGGCTGTTGCTTCGGAAGACACGCTAATCCGCTTCTCGTTGATGGCGACTCATACGAAAGAGCAGCTTGATTACGCATTGGAAGCGATTCATAAAGTATTTAAAAGTCACGGTCTGGTCGATTAAATCAGAACTGACCACAATATCGGAAAGGGCAAAACGGAGTACTCTGTTTTGCCCTTTCTCTTTTATAATTCACGCATCATTCGCTTCAAACCAAATATTTTGACTATTTTTGCGTAATTGTATACGCAATAAACATTATATATACCAGACAAATGGATTTCAAATTAAATACAGGAAGTTGCTGCATGGGTAAAAAAGGATGCAGCAAAAT
>URZO01000165.1 GCA_900552465.1 uncultured Parabacteroides sp.
ATCGTTTACATGGGCAAGACGGATGTGGAACGTCAGCATGCCAACGTGCAGAAGATGGAGATGCTCGGGGCAACGGTCGTGCCTGTCACTTCGGGTAATATGACGCTGAAAGATGCGACCAACGAGGCAATCCGCGACTGGTGTTGCCACCCTTCAGACACGTATTACATCATCGGTTCCACCGTCGGGCCGCATCCTTATCCGGATATGGTGGCACGTCTGCAATCCGTGATCAGCGAAGAGATCAAAAAACAACTGCTGGAACAGGAAGGACGCAACTATCCCGATTATCTGATCGCCTGTGTCGGCGGGGGAAGCAATGCTGCCGGAACAATCTACCATTTTATCGACGACGAACGGGTAAAGATCGTCCTCGCCGAAGCCGGCGGCCTGGGAATCACGACCGGACAGAGTGCCGCCACGATCCAACTGGGTAAAAAGGGAATCATACACGGTGCCCGTACGCTGGTGATGCAGAGCGAAGACGGACAGATCGAAGAACCTTATTCCATCTCCGCCGGGCTGGACTATCCGGGTATCGGACCGATCCACGCAAACCTGTCGGAGACACACCGCGCAACGATCCTTGCCGTCAACGACGACGAAGCCTTAGAGGCCGCTTTCGAACTGACAAGCATCGAAGGCATCATCCCGGCGTTGGAAAGCGCACATGCGCTGGGAGCACTCTCGAAGGTAAACTTCAAGCCGGAAGACGTTGTCGTACTGACCGTTTCGGGCCGGGGGGATAAGGATATGGAAACGTACATTAACTACAAGAACAAGAAATGAAATACACATTCAAGACAATAAGCAAGAAGGTACTCGGCGACCTTCACACGCCCGTCAGCATCTACCTGAAGGTGCGGGACATCTATCCGGAATCGGCCCTGCTGGAAAGCTCCGACTTCCACGGAAATGAAAACAGCCTTTCATACATCGCCCTCTGCCCGCTGGCAAGTATCGGCATCAATAACGGAGAATGCACGGCAACCTTCCCCGACGGGAAGAGCGAGGTCACGCCGTTGACGGAACAGTTCAATGTGGCAGACGCCATGAACGCCTTCCTCGCCCGCTTCTCGGTCGAAGGACAGGACAGGAAAGTATGCGGACTGTTCGGATACACGGCTTTCGATGCGGTCCGCTACTTCGAGAACATCCCGGTGCTCGAAACACACCACGAAGAGAACGACGCGCCCGATATGCTATACATATTATATAAGTATATCCTCGTGTTCAACCACTTCAAAAACGAACTGACGCTCGTCGAGCTGCTGCAACCTGGCGAAAACGCCAACCTGCAGGAGATCGAGACACTGATCGAAAACCGCAACTACGCTTCCTACAACTTCCAGGCTGCCGGTCCTGAAACATCGCCTATCACGGGAGATGAATACAAGGCTATGGTTCGCGAGGGAATCCGCCACTGCCTCCGGGGAGACGTCTTCCAGATTGTCCTGAGCCGCCGCTTCGAGCAACCGTTCAAGGGTGACGACTTCAAGGTTTACCGGGCGCTCCGCAGCGTGAATCCTTCCCCTTACCTCTTTTACTTCGACTTCGGAGGCTTCCGCATCTTCGGTTCCTCGCCCGAAACACACTGCAAAGTAGCAGACGGGCACGCCAGCATCGACCCGATCGCGGGAACTGCTTTCCGCACCGGCGACGTCGCATTGGACAAACAGCGCACCGAGGCCCTGCTTGCCGACCCGAAAGAGAACGCCGAGCACGTCATGCTGGTCGACCTGGCCCGCAACGACCTGTCGCGCAACGCGCATAACGTACAGGTGGACTTCTACAAAGAAGTACAGTACTACAGCCATGTGATTCACCTGGTCTCACGCGTCAGCGGGGAGATCGACGCAGACAGTAACCCGGTAAAAACCTATATCGACACCTTCCCCGCCGGCACACTGAGCGGAGCGCCGAAGGTACGCGCCATGCAGCTCATCACGGAGATAGAAAAGCACAACCGCGGAGCCTACGGCGGCTGCATCGGCTTTATCGGCTTCGACGGAGATCTGAACCAGGCGATCACGATCCGTACATTTGTCAGCCGCGGCAATGTCCTCTACTACCAGGCCGGAGCCGGCATTGTCGCCAAGAGCAACGATGAGAGGGAACTGCAAGAAGTGAACAACAAACTGGGCGCCTTGAAGAAGGCGATCGATTTGGCAACGAAATTAATTAATTGAAAGATGAAAGTATTACTATTTGATAATTATGATTCCTTTACCTATAACCTGTTACATATATTAAAGGAATTGGGAGCAGATGTAGAAGTACATCGCAACGATAAAATAACACTGGACGAAGTAGACCGTTTCGACAAGATCCTCCTGTCGCCCGGTCCGGGCATCCCGGAGGAGGCAGGCATCCTTCTGCCGCTTATCCGCCGCTACGCGCCGACCAAGAGTATATTGGGAGTATGTCTCGGAGAGCAAGCCATCGGCCAAGCCTTCGGAGCGACACTTATCAACCTGACGGATGTGCACCACGGCGTTTGCTCCGACATCCGTATTAAGGCGAAAGACCCGCTGTTTACCGGACTGGAGCCCGGTTTCCGTGCCGGACGCTACCATTCGTGGGCTGTCTCCAAAGAGAACTTCCCTGACTGCCTTGAGATTACGGCGGAAGATATGGAGGAAGGGCAGATCATGGCGCTCCGCCACCGCGAATATGATGTCCGCGGCATCCAGTTCCACCCGGAATCGGTGCTGACGCCGAAGGGGAAGACGATTATCCGGAACTGGGTCCTGGGAATTGAAAATTGAGAATTGAAAATTGAAAATTAAATGTTAGACTATAAAAGATGAAAGATATATTATATAGGTTGTTCGAGCACCAATATCTGGGACGGGACGAGGCGCGGACGATCCTTCAGAATATGGCGGAAGGTAAATATAACGACTCCCAGATTGCCAGCCTGATAACGGTCTATTTGATGCGTAACATCTCGGTGGAGGAACTGACGGGTTTCCGCGAAGCCCTGCTCGAGATGCGCGTCCCGGTCGACTTGTCGGAGTTCAAGCCGATCGACATCGTCGGGACGGGGGGCGACGGGAAGAATACGTTCAACATCAGCACGACCTCCTGCTTTGTCGTGGCCGGTGCCGGATACAATGTCGTGAAGCACGGAAACTACGGGGCGACTTCGGTCAGCGGCGCCAGTAATGTGATGGAACAGCATGGCGTGAAGTTCACCAACGACGTCGACCGGTTGCGACGCTCGATGGAGGCCTGCCACATCGCCTACCTCCATGCGCCGCTGTTCAATCCGGCCTTGAAGGCTGTTGCCCCTGTCAGGAAAAGCCTCGGTGTACGCAGCTTCTTCAATATGCTCGGTCCGCTGGTCAATCCGGTGATGCCGGCCTACCAGTTACTTGGGGTGTACAACTTGCCTTTGCTGAGGCTCTACAGCTACACCTATCAGGAAAGCGGTACACGCTTTGCGGTGGTGCACAGCCTCGACGGATACGATGAAATATCGCTGACATCGGAGTTCAAGGTCGCTATGCCGGAAAAGGAGAAGCTCTACACGCCGGAGATCTTAGGTTTCCAACGTGCTGCGGAAGCCGAACTGGACGGCGGGGAAACGGTCGCCGATGCCGCCCGTATCTTCGATGACGTCCTGAACAACCGGGCAACTCCCGCACAGACCAACTGCGTGATCGCCAACTCAGCCTTCGCCATCCAAGTGATCTGCCCGGAGAAGAGAATCGCAGAATGCCTTTCCGAAGCAAGGGAATCGTTGGAGAGCGGCAAGGCGTTGGATACGTTTAATAAGTTTATCGGATTGAATAAATAAATATGAAAGATATATTACAAGACATCGTAGCCAATAAGCGCATCGAAGTGGAACGGCAGAAGCAGGCTGTCAAGCTGCAGACCCTCTTAGGGTTGGGCGGTGAACGCCTCGAACGCCCTACCCGCTCCATGCGGGCAGCACTGGCCGCATCGCCGTCCGGCATCATCGCCGAGTTTAAGCGGAAAAGCCCCTCGAAAGGCTGGTTGCATCCCGACGCCGCTGTTGCCGGTGTACTGCCCGCCTACGAAAAGGGAGGCGCCTCGGCCTGCTCTGTCCTGACCGATTCGGACTTCTTCGGCGGTTCGATCGGGGATCTTTGCAAGGCCCGCAGCCTGGTCGACCTGCCGTTACTCAGGAAAGACTTCATCATCGATGAATACCAGCTCTACCAGGCACGCGTCATGGGCGCCGACGCCGTCCTGCTGATCGCCGCCTGCCTCAGCCCGGAGCAATGCCTTGCTTTTGCGGAACTGGCCCATACCCTCAATATGGAGGTGCTGCTCGAGATACACAGCGAAGCGGAATTGGGCCACCTCAACGCCTCTGTCGATATGTTAGGCGTCAACAACCGCAACCTCGGCACTTTCCATACCGATGTCGAAAACTCCTTCCGCCTGGCGGAGGCGATGAAGACGGTCACGCGGGAGAAAAACCTGTCCCCCCTGCTTGTTTCGGAAAGCGGTATTTCAGCCACAGCGACCGTCGCACAACTTCGCCAGGCCGGTTTCCGGGGCTTCCTCATCGGTGAAACGTTTATGAAGACAGAAGAACCGGGCGATACCCTCG
>URZO01000166.1 GCA_900552465.1 uncultured Parabacteroides sp.
CTCGTGCCGCAGGCTCTCTTTTGCCGTCTGCTTCAGCTGACGGTTAATAAAGATTGGAGGCAAAGCCTTTTCCTCTGTGGGCTTCAGCCCCTTTAATAAATAGCTCCCTATAAACAATTGAAAGGGGTTGAAACCCACAGAGGAATCCGGCAAAGCCGGGCATTTATTCATCCGTTCGTTAAAACGAACGGCAAAAGAGAGCCTGCGGCATGGGGCGTTGCCCCATTAAAAGAACGAACCGTTAAATGATCATTTACAGATATAAAGCATTTAATAACCATATAATAGAAAATATGAAAACAAGGAATCTTATTTTAACAGCTGTCCTGCTGATAGCCGGGAGCTGGGCCGGCGATTTGCTGGCACAGACGAACTTGAATGCACTGATGAAGAAGTGCGAGTCGATGGATAAAGTAAACGTGGAAGTGATCTACGACAAAGACCGGAAGACAAAGAAACCTGTAAAAGAAGTAGTCACGATCACTTTCTCGACGAAGGATAATCCGAAATTGCTGGATGAATTTGCAAACGCTTTCCAGAAGGATAAGGAAGCAGCCTACAAGGTGATCGAATCGAAACAGAACGGAAAAGTGTTGCCCTCTTTTTACCGTTTCTCTTCCGGAACCAGCGATATATCCTATTCATTAGATGATCTTAATGAAAAACCCGGATTTAGGGGTGATGAGTTTTTGCTCAGGAAAGGGGATATCCGGGTCACGAAGATCGAACGTTTCAACTTCAAAGAAGAGAGCGAATGGGGATAAATCCCCTGCCATTTTCCCCCGGAAGTGTCTAATATCTTTACACCACTGTCAAAAAATTAGACACTTCCGGGAAATAGTAAATTCTTTATGATGCTGTAAATAAATAATTTATATACTTTGGCACGCTGTTTGCCTGTAATTAGGCATAAAGAGCTAATAACAATAAAAAACTGATACATCATGATTAAAATTGAAGGATTAAGTAAGTTTTTCCGCACTGAGGAAGTAGAAACAATAGCATTGAACGGCGTGTCGATGGAAGTGAAGGACGGTGAGTTTGTCGCAATCATGGGGCCTTCCGGTTGCGGTAAGTCTACATTGCTGAATATCCTGGGCTTGCTGGATAACCCGACGTCGGGCGACTATTACCTGGCAGACAAAGAAGTCGGACACCTGAAAGAAAAAGAACGTACCCAGGTGCGTAAAGGAAATATCGGTTTCGTGTTCCAGAGTTTTAACCTGATCGACGAGCTGAATGTATTTGAAAACGTAGAGCTGCCGCTGACCTACCTGAAGGTCAAAGCCAGCGAGCGCAAGCAGATGGTAAACGACATCTTGAAACGAATGAACATCAGCCACCGTGCCAGCCACTTCCCACAGCAGCTCTCCGGAGGTCAGCAACAGCGTGTGGCCATCGCCCGTGCCGTCGTTTCCAACCCGAAGATCATCCTCGCCGATGAGCCGACCGGTAACCTGGACTCCAAGAACGGCGCCGAAGTGATGCAACTCCTCACCGAATTGAACAAGGAAGGCACTACCATTGTTATGGTAACGCACTCCAAACACGACGCGAGCTTTGCCCACCGTGTGATTAACCTGTTCGACGGTAGCATCGTTTCGTCAGTAAGTGAATTCATTTAATTTTTTGTCAAAATAACACATAGACACATTCAAATTGTTTTTGTTGCAGATATATCCGGCTTGTGAAAGTCGGATATGTTTTTAAAAAAGAGGAGTACACATGAATAATATAGTAAATATAAAGTCCTTTCTGAAGTTCCTGAGTAAAAACAAGGCCTATACGGCGATCGACGTCTTCGGGCTTTCGGTGTCGCTGATGTTCGTCATCCTGATTGCCGTGTATGTCGAGCGGGAGTTGAATATAGACAAGCAGCAGGTCAACTACGACCGCATCTATGCAATCGGAAACGAGAACTTCCTGGGCACAGGCGTCCCCGTTCCTTACTGGTTGGAGGAGCGTTATCCCGAAATCGAGCAGGTATGTCCTGTCGTCACCGACCAGGGAAAGGGGATGCAGGTCTATTACGGCGAAAAGAAATACAAGGCGGATGTGGTCTATGCCGACTCCACCTTCTTCAGCATGTTCTCCTTCAAGGTCCTGGACGGCAACCGTGCCGAGGTTATGAAAAGCGCCTACGACGCGGTCATCTCCGAGAGTTTTGCCAACAAAGCCTTCCCCGGCGAGAACCCTGTCGGCAAAAGCATCCGGATCAGCGATTCGACGAGCGTCACCGTGACCGGCGTCATGGAAGACATCAACCGCTCGGTCATCCCATACACCGACATCTTGCTGCGCCTCGAACGCCTGGCCGAGTTCAACAGCGGACTGACGAAGACCAGCGCCAACAACGCCGGCTCGGCCGTCGGTTTCATCCAGCTCAAACCCGGTGCCGACCTGAAGGAGCAGACCGGCGACATCATCGAGTTCCTGAAGGACCGCTTCTGGCTCTATGAGAAGGGATTTGCAAAAGACCTCTATATCGTTTCGATCCCCGAGATCTATTTCGGCAAGTGGAAATACTCGAATATGAACAGTGGCGACCGCAGTTTCTCGCTCGTCCTCATGTCTGTCGGTATCCTGATCCTGATTTTTGCCATTATCAACTATATCAACCTGACGGTTGCGCAGGCCAGCCAGCGTGCCCGCGAGATGGCTACGCGCCGGCTGTTGGGATCGCTGCGCAGCGACCTTTTTGTCCGGCTGATGATGGAGGCGACGCTTCTGACGGTCGTCTCGTTCGGGATCGGTCTGCTGCTGGCGATCGCCGCCTTGCCGTTTGCGAACGACCTGTTGCAGGTGCACCTGACGCTCGACGTGTTGTGGACGCCGCTTTGGGGCGGGGCGATTGCGGCCTTCATCCTGCTGACCGGTTTCCTGTCCGGGTTGCTCCCCGCCGTCCTGATCTCGTCGGCCAAGCCGATCGATGTGGTACGCGGCACGTTCCGCCGGCAGACGAAGATGGTCTTCAGCAAGTTTTTCATCACGTTCCAGAACATTATTACGATCGTGATGATCGCCGCCTCGCTGACGATGTATCTTCAGATCAACCATCTGATCCACGCGCCGCTCGGCTATAACACAGAGAATATTATCCAGACGAATAACGTCTTCCACTCGAGGAGCGAGATGGAGAAGGCGGAAGACATGCTCCGCCAGATCCCCTACGTCAAGGCCGTCGGCTACACGAACGGGACGCCTTCCAGCGGGACGAACAACCTGAGCGGCGATTACGAGGGCAAATCGCTCAGTTTCCAGCAGATGCAGGTCGACAGCGCCGCCTTCCGTATCTTCGGCATGGAGATTAAGACGGACAACCATGTGGCGAACTCCGACGGGGGCTGGTTCCTGAACGAACTGGCGTTTAAAGAGATGGAACTGCCGGAGGATGCCGCCACGTTCAAGATGTATGACCGGGAGACGCCGATCCTGGGCGTGATCAAGGACTTCCATTTATGGGACATCTCGCGGGAGAACTCTCCGTTGATGCTGCGTTTCAACCGGCATAATTCCGACTGGTGGCCGTGGAGCTACGTGATCGAAGTGCAGGGCGATCCGATGAAGGCTTTCGCCGAGGTGCGCAAGGTTTTCGAGGAGGTATCGGGCGTCGGCTTCGAGGGCGAGTTTATCGACCAGGATATCCAGAGCCATTTCGAGTCGCAGATACGCCTGACGAAGATCGTCGTGATCTTCGCCTGCATCGCGATCCTGATTTCGTTGCTGGGACTTTTGGCGATGTCGACCTATTTCATCCACCAGCGTGCGCAGGAGGTGGCGATCCGCAAGGTCTTCGGTTCGGACAACCGGGGGATATTGTTCCGCCTCGTCGGGACGTTCCTGATGTATGTGGGGGTTGCGTTTGTCATCGCCACGCCGATCGGTTGGTACTTCATGGATCGCTGGCTGGCGGACTATTCCTACCGCATCACGCTCAGCCCGATGATCTTCATCACGGCGGGTTTGTTCTGCCTGGTTATCTCTTTCTTCTCCGTTTTCTTCCAGAGCTGGCGCGCGGCCAATGCGAATCCGGTAGAGAGCGTGAAGGATAGTTGAAAAGGAGAAAGGATGATTTATCGGGGTGTTTATATCGACCGATGGTAACTTTTTCCCCTCTTGAGAGGGGGCAGGGGTGTGTGAATTTTCTTTGTTAGACTGAAAGATAACACACCCCTTATCCCCTCTCAAGAGGGGAAACAGATACTCCCGACGCTATA
>URZO01000167.1 GCA_900552465.1 uncultured Parabacteroides sp.
ATTTATAAATAAAAGCCTGAAAGAGATCGCACGTAACCTGGAACGCAAATTTGATGTCGAGATCGACATTACAGATCAGGCGCTTGCCTCGGAAGTTTTCACCTGCCGTTTCAACGGATCGGCAACAATAGAGCAGGTGCTTATACTATTAAAGGAAACCCGGCGGATCGATTACTCGATCGAGGATAAACACATACGAATTTATGAACCTAAAAAGTGATTGCCTATGGAGATATGAACAAAAAAGAGAGTGAAAGTGTGAAGCAGTGATAAAAAAACCGAAGATGCCGCAAACATCTCCGGTTCCGATTAATCACGTAACAATTAGAGAAAAGACTTGAATTTATTACTAACTAATCATTTACAAATGTATGAATTTTATTATGAGAAACACGTCATGCGGTGTGTATAAATCGTCATGGCTACAAAAAAGCTTGAATATTATGAGGTGTGTAATGCTATTCTTATTATTGGGCACCTTGCAGTCCATTGCAAATATTACCTATTCACAATCAGTCAGACTGTCATTGGATATGCATAATTCGACGGTGCAGGAGGTTCTTTCTGCTATAGAACAAAAGAGTTCATTCTATTTTACCTATAATCTGGAGCAGGTGAACGTAAATCGCAGAGTGTCTGTCGACATGAAGGATAAATCGGTAACGGATATCCTGGATAATCTCTTCTCGAACGAAGGGATCAGATATGTTGTCAATGATAAACATATCGTTTTGTATAAGGCCGAAAGCGGATTAGCTTCGGTTGTGCAGGCATCCCGGACCGTTCGGGGGCGTGTCGTCGACGAAACTGGCGAACCGATTATCGGTGCGAATATTGTTGAAAAAGGCACGACAAACGGTGTCATTACCGACATAAACGGTGATTTCAGTATAGAAGTAAAGACCGGGGCGATCCTGCAAGTCTCCTATATCGGTTATGAGACGATCGAGGTTTCGTCTAACCAGAACCTGTCTAAGATCCTGCTTCGCGAGGATAACCAGGTGATAGACGAAGTGGTCGTCGTGGGGTATGGCATACAGAAGAAAGTGAACCTGACGGGTGCCGTCAGCGATGTGAAGTCGGATCTGTTGCAAAACCGTACAAGCTCCAGTCCGGTCAACCTGCTTACCGGCCAGGTTCCGGGTATGACTATCATACAGCGTTCGGGACAGCCGGGAGACGATGTCGGTTCGTTGCGCGTGAGAGGTATCGGTACGCTGGGAAATGCCGAAGCCATGGTGATTGTGGACGGAGTGGAATCTTCTTTCAATAACGTAAACCCGAATGATATCGAGAATATATCGGTATTGAAAGATGCTGCCGCCTCTTCGATCTATGGGGTTCGTGCTGCGAACGGCGTGATATTGATTACCACCAAGAAGGGCGTAGTCGGCCGGCCGGTTATTACCTATAACGGCTATGTCGGCTGGCAGTCTCCTACGCGGTTGCCGAACTTTCTGGATTCCTATAATTATGCCGTGTTGCAGAATGAGGCTTATTCCAATGACGGTCTCCCTGTTCCCTATTCGGAAACGGACCTTCAAAAGTTTAAGGACGGAAGCGATCCGGATCATTATGCCAACAGCGATTGGCTGGATACTTTGCTGAGCGAAAACGGGCTGTTCCATAACCACCACCTGAGTATAATCGGCGGAACGGAAGGTTTGAAGTACTCGTTGGCAGTGGGATACCACAACAAGGAAGGTCTGATTCCTAATTCGGATTATAACAAGTTCAGCGTACGCTCGAATATCGACCTGAAAGTGAATGAAAGGCTGAATATCGGTTTTTACCTGAGTGCTTACCGCGACCGGTCGACGTCTCCTGCCGCCCAGAGCATCACTGATATCTTCTATCATGCCTTGCGTGAAACCCCGGTTACTCCGATCCAGTTCCGGAACGGGAACTACGGCTTGTTCCTGAACGAACACAACTCGGTCGCAGAGGCCCGTTTGGGAGGGAAGGACCAGTACTATAATAACAATTTCCAGGGAAGTGCATTCTTTGAATATAAAATTATAGACGGCCTGACGCTGAAAGGGAATGCGGCGGCAACGTTCAACTCCAACAACCAGCATAAATTTGCAAAGAGCATAAACTATTATTCCGCAGATTCGGAAGATCCGATAAAGACCACCCGTAGCCAGGCGATCGATTTTGAGAAGAAATCCTGGGAAGTGAATTTGCAGGCTTACCTGAATTACAGCAAGACGTTCGGCAAACACGGTGTCGGCGCGTTGCTCGGATATTCGCAGCTGTACAACCAATACCGCCAGTTTGGCGCTTCCAGAAGAGACCTTCCGGGAAACAACAACCTGGGTGAGGTGAATGCCGGTGATGTTACGACGCAGTCGAATGAAGGGACTATGATCGAATATGCCTTGCGTTCTGCTTTCGGACGTGTCAACTATTCCTTCGACGACCGCTATCTGTTCGAAGCCAACCTGCGTTATGACGGGACGTCACGTTTCCCCAAGGATAACCGCTTTGGCGCTTTCCCTTCTTTCTCTGCGGGATGGAGAATCTCGGAAGAAAGTTTCTACCATGCCGACTGGATGGATAACCTGAAAGTAAGAGCTTCATGGGGACAGTTGGGTAACCAGGAGATCGGTAACTATGCTTTCTACAATACATACGTTTTCGGGCAGAACTATAGCTTCGGGAATATGTTGGCTCCGGGTGTCTCGATCAACGGTAAAATGGGTAACTCCATTATAACCTGGGAAAAGACAGACCAGGTGGATGTCGGTGTCGATGCCTCTTTCCTGGCGGGCAAGCTGAATTTCTCAGGCGACTTCTTCCTGAAGAATACAAAGGATATCTTGCTGGATCTGCCGATTCCGGATGTGGTAGGTGTCGATGCTCCTACACAGAATGCAGGTAAAGTGCGTAATGTCGGTATGGAAATGGTTCTGACGCACAACAACCAGGTACGGGATTTCAAATACTTCGCAACCTTCAACTTCAGCTATGTCCATAATGAGATTACAGACCTGAAGGAAGGCGATACGCCCGGACGTTCCGTAGGCGACCCGATCAATAACATTTACGGATATGTCTGCGAAGGTATCTTCAAAGACCAGGCGGAGATCGACGCGCATCCGAAGCAGATAACGGGCGATGCGGTTCCCGGCGATCTGAAATATAAGGACCTGAATGGCGACGGTGTCGTCGACGATAAAGACCGTAAGTCATTGGGAACCTATTTCCCTAAAATCAATTTCGGTCTGCGCTTAGGTTTCGAATATAAGAATTTCGATTTCTCGGCTTTGTTGCAGGGCGCCGGTATGGTGGATGCAATAGCAAGGGAAGAGGTTGCCTTTGCCTTTTACAATGGAGGAAAAGCGGTGGAAGACTATATGGACCGCTGGACGCCCCAGAATCCGAACGGCAAATATCCGCGCCTGTCCAGACAGGACACCCAGAAGAACTGGCAAACCTCTTCTTTCTGGATGCAGAACGCCTCTTATCTGAAAATGAGAAACATGCAATTGGGATATACCATTCCGAAGCAAGTGTTAGGCAAATCCGGCATTTCGAACCTGCGGGTTTACTTCAGTGCCGACAACCTGTTTACGATATCCGGCTTCGATAACCTCGACCCGGAAGTTCCGTATGGCTCCTATTATCCTTTGACGAAGAATTATTCTTTTGGTGTAAATGTATCATTTTAAAAGCGAATCGTTATGAAATTCAAATATATAATATTGTCGTTACTCTTCCTGAGTACTGTTGGTTGCAATGACTCTTTCCTGGATAAAGCTCCTAAAGATCAATTGACAGACGAATCCTACTGGTCGACGATAGAAGATGTAACCATGTATACAACCTCTTTGTATGCCCATACGCTCGACCCGGTCAATTATATCCTGATGACAGACTCTTATACGGATAATGCAGTTCCGGTGCATATCTACGATGCCCAGGGGCAGATCTCATCCGGGACGGCCACTTCCACCACCCGTTATTTTGCGGAAACCTGGAAGGCGCAGTTTAAGGGCATACGGCGTTGCAATGTCTTTTTCGAGAATATCGACCGGGCTCCGATCAGTGAAGAGAAGAAACAGGTCTTTGTAGGCGAAGTGAAGTTCCTGCGTG
>URZO01000168.1 GCA_900552465.1 uncultured Parabacteroides sp.
AGATAACACACCCCTTATCCCCTCTCAAGAGGGGAAACAGATACTCCCGGCGCTACAATCACAAACACGAAACACACCGCTAAATCATCATTTACGGCTCAAAGATATAAAACATTTGGCGTTTGAAATGTTTATGATAATTGATAATTTTTATCCCTTTATCAAGGGAACGTCAGAATAAACGTTGTCCGTTTAGCTGCCGGGGCGCTCTTGAGGGCGATGCTTCCTCCGGACAGGCGCATGATCTGGCGGGAGATGGACAGCCCGATGCCGCTGCCGCCCTCTTTGGTCGTGAAGAAAGGCACGAAAATATGTTCGGCCTCTTCCTGCGGAATGACGGGGCCGTTGTTGCTGACTTCTATCAGGACGGCTTCTTCTTCGTTACAATAGGCTTTTACTTCGATCAGGCCGTCTTCCTGCTCGCTTCCGATTGCCTGCATGGCGTTTTTCAGCAGATTCAGGACAACCTGCGAAATCAGGTTCTCGTCCGCATAGACGATCAGGTCGGACGGCTCGACGCTGACGTTGATCGTGATGTTCGGGAAGTTGTTGTGATGACGGGCGAGCTTCACCATGCGTTCCACGAACTTCTGGACATAGAACAGGGAAGGTTCAGGCGTCGGGATATGCGTGAATTTCCGGTAAGACTCCACAAACGAAATCAGGCTTTTCCCCGTCGTGCTGATCACTTCCAGGCCGCTGCGTATGTCGTCGTCCGCATTTTCATGGAGGGAGAGGAGCGTGTCGCTGAGTGAAGTGATAGGCGTGACGGAGTTCATGATCTCATGCGTCAGGACGCGTGTCAGGCGTATCCAGGAGTCGATTTCCTTCTCATCCAGTTCGCTGTTGATATCGTTGATCGCCAAGATGTGCACGTGCTTTTCCTGCAAGGTCATTTCGGAAACGCGGATAGACAAGTGTACGTTGCCGCGTTCGTTGGTAAACGATATCTGATGCTTGTCGCCCGGCTGGATATTCCGTATGGTGTTTTCCAGATTTTCGTCGATACGCCCGAGTTGGCGGACATTGGTGAAGACCGACATTCCCAACAGCCGCAAGGCTTCATTGTTGGTCTGGAAGATCACGCCATTGTCGTCGAGCACGATGATGCCGGTGTTGACCGAGTTCATGATCAGCTCGTAATATTTCTCTTTCTGCGCAGCATCTGCCTTTGCCTGGAAAAGAATCTGGGTAATGCGGTTTAACGACTCGCTGACCAGCTTATCGTTGGACGAACGGCCGCGTGTCGCATATTGGAATGCATAGTCGCTGTTGTCGATCGCATCGAACATAAATGCGACCTTCTGGGCATTCCGTTTGTCCGACAACAGGATTTGCCGGAGTATAAAAAACCATACGACCATAAGCGGGATGAACCATATCCACTCCTTTTGGAGAGCAAACCAGGTCTCTGCTACCGTCAGTATGATAAATACTGCCAGGCGGAGATAGAAATTATGGAAAATCCCTTTCAGCATTACAGTTCGTATCGTTTGATCTTGTTATACAGCGTCTGCCGGGAGATTCCCAACTGGCTGGCGACGAGCGACAAGTTTCCGCTGTATTTGTCCATGGCGCTCTTTATCATGTTGTATTCCATTTCTTCCAAAGTCGTCGCTTCTTTTGTCGCCGATTCCTTTTTGGCACGCGGAAAATCGAAATCGTTCCCCTCCAACACGTTTCCTTCGGCAATGATAACCGCCTTTTCGATGGTGTGTTCCAGTTCCCGGATGTTTCCGAACCAGGGCTGTGCACTTAGTTTCTCTTTGGCATCCGGACTGAGGTGCATGGTTGTTTTCCCATAGATATTGGCATATTTGGACAGGAATATTTCGGTAAGGGGAACGATGTCTTCCGGTCGTTCGCGAAGGGGCGGAATCTCTACATGGATTGTATTGATGCGATAGAGCAGGTCTTCGCGGAAATCGCCTTTCTCAACCATTTCCTGCAGGTCACGGTTTGTAGCGCAGATCAGGCGGATATTGACCGGGATGGGCGTGTTGCTTCCCACGCGGACGATGCTGCGGCGTTGCAGGACAGTCAACAACTTGGCTTGCAGGTGATAGGAGAGGTTCCCGATCTCATCCAGGAACAGCGTGCCGTTGTTGGCTACCTCGAATTTTCCCGGCCGATCTACCCGCGCATCGGTAAAAGCTCCTTTGACGTGGCCGAACAGTTCGCTTTCAAAAAGCGTTTCCGTGATTGCTCCCATATCGACCGGGACCAATGTCTCTTTTTTCCGGTTGGAAAGCATATGTATTTCGCGGGCAAGCATTTCCTTACCTGTTCCGTTCTCGCCGGTGACCAGGATGTTGGCATCTGTCCGGGCGACCTTTTCGATCAGGGAGCGGAGTTGTTGCATGGCGCTACTTTCTCCCCAGAACATACCGCTTTCTTTGGAGACGACCAGCTTGTTGTCGGCAAGTGCGATACCTTTGCGGTTTGCCATCCGTATGTTATAGGCAGTCCGCAACGTTTCCAGCAGCTTGGCGTTGTCCCAGGGCTTGACGACAAAATCGGTCGCTCCTTCCTTGATTCCCCGTACGGCAAGATCGATATCCGCGTATGCTGTAAAAAGAACGACCTGTATCGATGCATCTTCCTTCTTTATTTCCGAGAGCCAGAACAGCCCTTCGTTGCCGGTATTGATGCCGGCGCTGAAATTCATATCCAACAAAACAACATCTATATTTTCATCGTGCAATGTGGATTTTATCTTATTCGGAGTAGAAATGGTAATCACCTTCTCGAAGCAAGTGCCCAACAGCATCTGTACTGCGGTAAGGATTCCTTTGTTATCGTCTACAACCAGTATGGTGCCTTGTTTTGTCATTTGTTTTTCTTGTATTTGAAATGCAAAGATAATTTATTCTCACCATTTGTTATAATGTATCTGCTGTTCGTTGAATTTATTTTTAGGCTTTTCCTGACCTGCCGGATAGCCAAGCGGAATTACGGTCAAGGGAATGATATGCTCCGGAAGTTGCAAGGCGTCCCGCACGACCTGCATCCGTTCGGGATAAGGATAGGCGGCTGTCCATACGGCTCCCAGGCCCATTGATTCGGCGGCAAGCAGTATGTTTTGGGCGGCCGTCGAACAGTCGAGCATCCAGGCATTATTCGACTTAAGCGTATCTCCGCATACGATAATAGCCTGCTTGGTCTCTTTCAGCATACGTGCCAAGGGCAAGCCGTCTCCCATTGTGTCCAAAAGATCCCGATCTGTCACAATCACAAATTCCCAAGGACGGCGGTCGCGCGAAGAAGGCGCAGCCATGCCTGCACGGACAAGCATTTCCAGTTTCTCTTTTTCAACCGGCCGTTCCGTATATTTTCGTACGCTTTTGCGGTTGAAAATGGTTTGCAATGTCTGGTTGACGCTTTCGTTCTCTTTTGTTGTCTTGCTATCATTACAAGCGATCATCATGAGTGATGATACGGCAAGAAAGTATATCCATTTCATATTTCTATAATTATGATGTAACTCGTTTATGATTGTGCGAATATAATCAATTATTTGACAGAATTTACAGTAACCCTTTTTGGGGCTGTTTTTCTATTTCGCCCGAAATCTTGGTTCATTTAGGATTGACTCTTTTCAGTTTTTTTACCATCCCGGCTGACAACAAAGAGAATGAGGTACCGGGACCGTTTCGGAAAACGTGCAATTTGATCACCGGAAAGCAGAAACGCCGGCAATGTGATAAAGCTTAACTCCCGGAAAATCGCCTGTAGCAAAATGAAGACGGACAGCGGCTCAATTATTCAAAGAAAATTCAAGAGGCTTGTTGCCATGAGGACGGTCGTAATGACAAAGAAGTACGGTCGCGATGGCGGAAAACTCCTGGAAAAGGAGACAAAACCCCTTTTTGACGGCTGAAAAGTGGATTAGCATATGTTTAGTTTTGGATGTCTATTGAACTTAAAAAATGTGTTTTATACAATAAGCCCCTTGGTATACATTGATTTGGGTTTAAGAATATTTGAACCTTTTTTATGAGGCATCGCCTCCTG
>URZO01000169.1 GCA_900552465.1 uncultured Parabacteroides sp.
CTGAACGTGCAGAAGACCGGCCGTATGAAGATTCCTTTCGGTATCGCACAGATCGGTAAGGCTTTCCGTAACGAGATCGTCGCCCGCCAGTTCATCTTTCGTATGCGCGAGTTCGAACAGATGGAGATGCAGTTCTTCGTTCGTCCGGGCGAAGAGATGGAATGGTTCAAGAAATGGAAATCAACCCGTCTGAAATGGCATCAGGCTATGGGATTGGGTAACGAGAAATATCGTTATCACGACCACGAAAAGTTAGCCCACTACGCCAATGCCGCTACCGATATCGAATTTGAAATGCCGTTCGGCTTCAAGGAAGTGGAAGGCGTCCACAGCCGTACGAACTTCGACCTGAGCCAGCACGAGAAGTTCTCCGGCAAGAAAATACAATACTTCGATCCGGAACTGAACCAGAGCTATACGCCGTACGTAATCGAGACCTCTATCGGTGTCGACCGCGTATTCCTGAGTGTGATGGCCGGTTCTTACTGCGAAGAAACGTTGGAAAACGGCGAAACACGTGTCGTACTGAAATTGCCTGCAGCGCTGGCTCCTATCAAGTTGGCCGTATTGCCGTTGGTAAAGAAAGACGGTCTGCCCGAAAAGGCGGAAGAGATCGTCAATATGCTGCGCTTCGACTTCCGTTGCCAGTATGATGAAAAGGATTCTATCGGCAAACGCTACCGCCGCCAGGATGCTATCGGAACCCCGTACTGTATTACAGTTGACCACGATACTTTGAAGGATAATTGTGTTACGATCCGCTTCCGCGATACGATGGAACAGGAACGTGTCAGCATCGACAAGCTGCATGACATTATCACTGAAAAGGTAAGCATGAAGAATTTATTAAAAAAGATAATGGAGTAAAACGAATGAAGAAATATCTGCATATCGCGTTGATGTTGTTGTGTGTGTTCGCTGTCTCTTCTTGTAAGGACGATGACGACACGAAGGCTGTTGAGCAAGAGGCTTATCGGTTGGAACAGGATGCCGCTTTCCAGGCGAAAGCAAATGATTCCAGATACGAAAAATGGGATTCGGAGGCTGGTAACGGCTTTGTCTTTGCCAAACTGATCAAGAAAGGGGATGGCAAACAGGCTTATTTCAATAGCCGTGTGTCGGTTTACTATAAAGGTTCTTTGACGGACGGAACGGTGTTTGACCATAAGTTATTTGATGATGGAGCACCTTTTAGATGTGCAGTTTATTCCTCCTATGCAAATTATGATAGCAGATATAATCCGGATGGATATAGTTCTGTCATTTCCGGTTGGGGAGTCGCTTTACAGCACATGGTTGAAGGAGATAAATATGAGGTCTGGATTCCGCAGCAATTAGCTTATGGAGCGAGTGGAAGCGGGTCTACTATTCCTGGTTATTCAACCTTAATCTTCGAGATCGAACTGGTGTCGGTAGATGAGCAGGCTGTTGCTCCAACAAATTAAGTAAGGATATATCGATAAAAGAGAAAAGGGGAGCTTATCCGAAGCCCCCCTTTTCTCTTTTATTATCTTTTCTGTTTCAGTATTCTCTGTGCACAGTCCGAGAGTAGCACGATCGCCCCGGCAATAATCGCCGTATCCTTTATCACCAACCTGCCGGCCCCTGTCAGTAGCGGAAAGCCGTGTTCCCCGCTTCCGAGGTCCGGAACCCATACTTCGGGCGTAGTAATCAGGAAGGAAAGCGTTCCGATCGTCATAATGATCGCCAGTCCTGCGCCGACCAAACCGATTTTAGGAGAGAAAATACCCAGGAAGGTCAGAATACCAATTGCCATGATCAGGATACCCAATCCGTGCGAGAACCCGTATGTATTGTTCTCCACATGCCATTGGTGTTTTTCCTGCTTGAATTCTCCCTCTTTCAGCTTATACTCTTTATATTCGGGAGCGCTTTTCGTATAGAAGAAGCTCATGAACGGGCTGTTGGCCACAAACGGCACGATGCCTTCCGCTTCATAGTTATAGAACTTCAATCCTCCGATCCAGACGAAAATGATCAGGATCGCAACGCGGATCAGGTTAATACCCAGCTTCTGAGTAGAAGCTGCCATGTTCAGGAATGTGTAGAATAAGTTACTTAATTTAGTCATCATGTCTTTGCAGTTTTTATGTGTTATCTTTTATAATGCAAAGTACGCCCTCTTTTGTCTTGTAGCAAATGGCAATTATGCCGTATAAGTTATCAATTTTCCCTAATCTGCAGTATATACCGGGGGATCAGGAACCCCTATAAACAATTAAAGGCTGTCTCACGACAACCCCTAACCAACTTTGTTAACCTTAAATCTAATACTATTATGAAAAAACCACGGTGCAAATATACAGCTTCCCCCTTAAATGATCAAGGGATTAAGTGCTAATTAGTGTTGTTTTAGGTATAAGAAAAATTAATATGCTGTTGCGTTTTCGTTCGGTGAACTGACTCGATATTAAAAATAAATGTTTACTTTGTGACCAGGGAGATGAATAAT
Organism: uncultured Parabacteroides sp.; assembly: GCA_900552465.1. Lineage (GTDB taxonomy): Bacteria > Bacteroidota > Bacteroidia > Bacteroidales > Tannerellaceae > Parabacteroides. The sequence goes on from URZO01000169.1 coordinate 2,474, forward strand.
TTATAATGATGAGAGTAGAAATCGACATAGACAGAATAAGAGAAGGAGACCACACCGCATTTAAAAACTTCTTTGAATACTTTTACCCGAAGTTAATGGCTCTGGCATGTCGTTTTGTTGATAATCAAGTTGCTAAAGACCTGGTGCAGGAAGTCTTCACTGCTTATTGGGAGCAAAAGCAAATGATCCGGGTGGAAAACATCAAGTCTTTCCTGTATAAATGGGTGCAGAATAGTTGCCTGAACTACATCAAGCATCAGATGGTTGTCGATGAATATGAATCACGGGTGCGGATTGCCGAGGCGCGTATCGCTTTTCTGGAGGAAAGTAGCGATTCCAACGAAGTGCTGAAGCAGGTCATTAACCAGGACTTGCGCGAGATCATAGAAGTATCCGTAAATAAACTGCCTCCCAAATGTGCGCAGGCGTTCCGCTTGTGTTATTTCCATGATGTAAGCCGGAAGGAAGCCGCAGAAATAATGGATATCTCGCCCCGTACGGTGGAAGGACATATCCGGCAGGCATTGGCTTTTTTGCGGGAAGATCTGAAAGGGCTTTTCATGCTTATTCTTATGCTCTGCGACATAAATTGAATTTTTCTCCGTTTCCGGCCACGTAGTTTTTCCCCTCCTGGTTGTCTTCTTTATATAAGCACAATAAAAGAGACATGGACGAACAATTACTTATACGATTTCTTACCCATACATGTAGCCCGGAGGATATCCGGTCGGTCGACCGTTGGATTGCTTCCGGCAAGGATAACGCTGACTGGCTGTTCGAAATGGAACGTATCTGGAGCCTGAAGGATGAACTGAAATACTCGGATAAGAAGGAAGTTGAGGCGGCATACAATCAATTTCTGTCTAATACCCAACAGGATGAGAAGAAAGAGGGGAAAGCGAAACGTTTCACCTTGTCGGCTATCGCGAAATATGCAGCCGCCATACTGCTTGCCGGATCATTGGTTGTGAATTTCTACCAAATGGCAGATAAACCTTCTGATGCTGAAAACGTGATAGAAGTCCCGAACGGACAACGAGCTTCCCTGACTCTCTCGGACGGGACGAAGGTGCAGCTGAACTCCCAAAGTAAATTTATTTATCCTTCCCGGTTTTCAGGAAAGAACAGGAATGTGAAACTGATGGGAGAAGCCTTCTTTGAAGTAACCCATAACGAAAAAGCCCCGTTCTCCGTCCAGTCACCTTCGTTGACGGTAAAGGTGTTGGGCACGAAGTTTAATATGAAATCATATTGCGGCGAGAACGCGGTTGTTTCTTTGGCAGAGGGAAAAGTAATGGTCGAATCGAATAACCCGAAAGCGAGCGTGATACTGAAACCGAACGAACAGGCCGAATATTCGGACGCTATGGGGCTGAGATTGATCAGGCATGTCGATGTGAATCTGGTAAAATCATGGACGGAAGGAGAAGCCGCATTTATAAATAAAAGCCTGAAAGAGATCGCACGTAACCTGGAACGCAAATTTGAT
>URZO01000170.1 GCA_900552465.1 uncultured Parabacteroides sp.
GTTCATCATGTGACTAATGCCGTTCTCTCTCGAATGCGGGTGCAAAAGTACTGCTATACAACATAACTTCCAAATATTTTTGAGACTATTTTTTAATGGATTCGTGACAGATTTACGCTATCGGCTGGTATGCTGAGAGTTACGGGAGAAACTTTTTTTCAAGACCACAAATGCCTCGAAAATCAAGGATTCCTATTACTATATAATGTACGAATGAGATAGAACAGAAGCCTGTGAACAGAAACTATGAGGAGCTTTTTGAACAGCACTGACATAGGATCTCATTAGGAACAAATCTCAGTAACGGAAACTCCCGCCTCCCAAAAACTCCCGCAGAAGGGAAGTACCCGGAAGACCGACATCGGGTATATAATTAAAGTAGCGCAGGAAACGGAGCAAGCGGTAAGCCTCCGCATTTTCCGGGTCGCATTCGCGCACTTCACCTAAAATCGGCTCGGCGAACTTTCGCAGAGCAGCCAGCTCATACAACATGGCGCTGTTAAACATCGCATCCGCATTTTCCTGATACGGGAAAATCCATTTATCCTCTCCCCGGCGCACACTGGGCCAACGAGCAATCGTATCACGGGCAGAATAGCCGCGGAAACGATAGTCGCGGATAATACGGCGCAGCAGGCGGTTATCGGTCGTTGGAATCCAGTTATGATTGTCCAGCGAGATAGAGGTCAGTACAGAAACATAGACCCGATATTTATAGCGATCTTCGATCATGGAGGTTAGTTCCGGGTTCAGAGCATGGATACCTTCTATCACCAGGACCGAGTTCTGATGCATCTTCAGCTTCTTTCCTTTATATACGCGCCGACCAGTTCCAAAGTCAAAACTCGGCACATCTATCTCCTCGCCCGAAAGGAGCTTCTGCAGCTCACTATTGAAATAAGGAAGATCGAGCGCATAGAGAGATTCAAAATCATACTCGCCGGTCTCATCTTTGGGCGTATCTTCGCGATTCAGGAAATAATCGTCTAACGAGAGCCCGACGGGGTGAATCAGATTCGTGATCAATTGTATCTCCAGGCGCTTACAGAAGGTTGTCTTTCCGGAGGAAGAAGGTCCGGAAATCAGGACGATACGGATACCATCGTCGTAGCGCGAAGCAATCTCTTCCGCAATCTTGGCTACTTGCTTCTCTTGCATGGCTTCGGAAACCATGACGATCTCGGAAGTCAGATCTTTTTCGATCGCCCGGTTCAAGTCACCAACATTATCCAGCCCCACCGTACGCTGTAAAGTCAAATGTTCCTTATAAACCTGAAACATCTTATCCTGACGGATGACAGGCTCCAGTTCCAACGGATTGCTCCTTTGCGGGACACGCAACAACACGCCGTCGAAATAAGGGACCAGATCAAAAAGCCGCACATAGCCTGTAGACGGCGTCAGGCAACCGTAAAAATAATTAATGTAGCCATCCAAGTCATAATAAGAGGTATAAGGCATACCGGCGCTCTCGATCAGACGCGCCTTATCGTTCATGCCCCTTTCACGGAACAGAACCGCAGCATCAACCGTTCGGATCGTCTTCAAACGGAAAGGCAAGTCGGCATCGATAATCTCGCACATTCGCTTCTTGATCTTGCCGATGGTTTCTTCATCGATATTCTTTCCGTTGTGAATAACACAGTAATAGCCTTTCGAAATCGGATGCTCCAAGTTCAACGTAGCCGAAGGCAGCACATCGTTTACCGCTTTAGAGAAGATATGGCAAAGGGAACGGACATACGTACGCATACCCGATAATTGAGAATAATCAACATATTCTACGTCTTTCGGATGCCAGCAGCGGAAACTTAAGCCTTCCGTTTTATTGTTTACCTGTGCATTCATCGGCCGTAACCGAAGGGGAGCACCAACAAGCGCATAGATGTCCAACAGAGAAGAACCAATAGGGACCTCTTTATAAGTATTGTTATTTTTGCAATAAATTGTAATCGTTTCAGACATGGTATATCAGTTATTATTTGTAAATTTGCCCCCTAAAGTTAGGAATATTAATCGGATATACATCCACTTAAACGTATTTTAAATGGACTATTCATTTTTTGATTTTCTACGCCTGATAGGATCTTTAGGCTTATTCCTGTACGGTATGAAAATCATGAGCGAAGGTCTGCAGAAATTTGCGGGTGACAGTTTACGCAAAATTCTAACGGCCATGACGACTAACAGGGTTACCGGTGTTCTGACCGGCGTTTTAATCACAGCCCTGATCCAATCATCATCCGCCACAACAGTCATGGTGGTCAGTTTCGTCAACGCCGGGCTACTCACCCTTACTCAATCCATCGGGGTCATCATGGGAGCCAATATCGGTACGACCGTTACCGCCTGGCTGATCTCCGCCCTCGGATTCAAAGTCGACATCGCAGCCTTTTCCCTCCCTCTATTAGCGTTTGGTATTCCTCTACTCTTTTCCGGTAAAAGTTCCCGTAAGTCGATCGGTGAGTTCATCTTCGGTTTCGCATTCCTCTTCATGGGCTTGCAATCTTTGAAAGCCAACGCGCCTGATCTTGGAGCCAATCCCGATATGCTTGCTTTCGTGCAGAACTATACCGATATGGGATTCATCTCCATCATCCTGTTCCTTTTCATCGGAGCAGTCCTGACCATGATCGTACAAGCCTCTGCCGCAACAATGGCAATCACGTTGATTATGTGTGCCAACGGCTGGATCGACTACCAATTAGGTGTGGCGCTGGTACTGGGTGAAAACATCGGAACAACTATCACGGCTAACCTGGCAGCGCTGACCGGAAACATACAGGCCCGACGGGCGGCTCTGGCACACTTGGTATTCAACATATTCGGCGTTTGCTGGGTACTTGTTTTATTCTATCCGTTTACAAATGCCGTTTCCTGGTTCGTGACAAACATCATGGGCATAAGTGATCCGGCAGTTGCCGTTTCCTTCAAGCTGGCTGCCTTCCACACGGCATTTAACATCAGTAACACGTTCATTATGATCTGGTTTGTCAACCTAATCGAAAAGACAGTACGTGCTCTCATCAAAGGGAAAAAAGAGGAGGAAGAAGAATACCGCTTACGTTATATTACAGGCGGTATGCTGTCTACAGCCGAGCTTTCCATCCTGCAGGCACACAAGGAAATCACACTCTTTGCAGAACGTACGGGCCGTATGTTGGGCATGGTAAAAGAACTATTCTATGAAAAGAATGAGGATGCATTCCTGAAGACCTACAGCCGCATCGAGAAATACGAAAGTATCAGCGACCGGATGGAGATCGAAATTGCCAACTATCTGACCTGCGTAGCCGAAGGCCGCCTGAGTTCGGAAGGTAAAGAAGAAATCCGCATCATGCTGCGTGCCGTATCGGAGATAGAAAGCATCGCCGACTCCTGCAACAATATGGCGCGAAGCATCAAGCGCCGTAATGAGTTCAAGTCGACGTTTACGGACGAACAAAACCATAATATTGACCAGATGTTGGCACTGACGGAAAAGGCATTGAATCGTATGATCGAGATTCTGAAAAAGACAGAACTTGTTCGTGACGATGTCAACCCGTCTTACAACATCGAAAACGAAATCAACAACTACCGCAACCAGTTGAAGAACCACAATGTGGAAGACATCAACAACAAGAAATACCAGTATCAGGATGGCGTCTACTACATGGACATTATCGGCGAAGCAGAAAAGTTAGGCGACTATGTATTGAATGTAGTGCAGGCGGTTATTGAGAAGAAAATATAAGAAAAACTGAACTATCCTGTTCCCGCGCTCCGACGCGGGAACGCAAAATAGCCTGTCGTGTCCTGAATCATAAATGATGATTTATAGGTATCTATATCGACCGGTAGTAACTTCTTCCCCTCTTGAGAGGGGGCAGGGGGTGTGTGAATTTTCATTGATAGACAGAA
>URZO01000171.1 GCA_900552465.1 uncultured Parabacteroides sp.
GCTCAAACTCCTGTTGCATCTGTATCTTGATTTGATAAAGGGTATCTTCAAACGTCTCGCCTTTACAGTCCTTCAACGTGATCATAATCACCGGATATTTGCCCTGATAGCGGTCGAAGTCCTTCCATTGCGTGATATTCTTCTCCTCGAATAGCGGACGGTATATATTCCCTTCCGTCTTCTCGAAGAAATAGCGAAGCGTCGAGAGGTTCAGCGTCTTGCCGAAGCGGCGCGGACGTGGAAGAAGGGTGATCAAACTGCCTTCTTCTATCATCTGGCGGATAAAATCGGTCTTATCCACATAATAATAATCTTCCTCTATCAACAGCTTATAGTCGCTGATGCCTATCGGTAACTTCTTTCTATCCATACCACACTGTTTTTTTATCGTGCACACAAAGATAATAATAATGCGGCAATGTGCTAATTTGACAATATGCCAATTTAGGGATACTCCTTATTTTCCTATCAATCTCATCATGTCAAAGAACGTTTGCGTACATAACGCTAATTACACATCGTAACCAACGTTAAGTACACGCCGTAATCAACGTTAAGCACGCGTCGTAACCAACGTTAGTTACATAACGTAATCAACGTTGGTTACCTGACGTCAAAGTTCGCCGGGTCTTTCTTCGCCGCCGCCAACGGTGAGCTGTTTTTTATATTCGATGATACGGGCTTCCTTAAGCAACGCGTTACCCCGAATAAACTGCGTAACGATGCGCAATGTATAGGTGCCGTTAGCAAGATTAGGCACACGTGCCAGAATACAGCTGGGATCGTTCTGGGTGAGGCGGCGCGACACTTTGACCGTCGTTTTGCCGTCTTCGGAGACAAAGAAAATACCGACGATGCTCTCGTCACCGGCGATCTTGATACACGAGCCTTCGATGCGGATGTCGTCGTTCGCGGTGATCGAGCCGTCGGTGAGGCCGGTAGCGGTGTCGGTCACCAGATTGATGCCTGCCACGTCGGGTTTGGCACCGAGGCTGATCGGCTTCACTTTCTTCAGGGCTTCGCGCATGCGCTTCGAGAGCACCGTATCGAGCGTCAGTTTATTGACAGCGGGGTTGAACGAGGAGATCGAACTGGGGAAAGCGCCTGTGATACGCGGCGTAAACTGACAAAGGTCTGTCATCACGCTCACTCCGTTCATCAGGTTCTCTTCGATAATCCCGTTGGCCTGCGAGACGATCGAGAGGATCGTTTCGTATTCAGACTCAGAGCCGCGGCGTTTGATCTCCTTGGCTATGTCTTCGCTTTGCAACGTCTTGGGTCCCGTCTTGACCTCGGCGACACAGTCGTTCGTATCGTCTTTTGTCAGGGGGTTATCGCGCAGGTAAAATTCCCAGTAGTACTCTTTTTCAAAGTTTTCCATGATGTCTTTCGTTTAATTGTTTATAAATTTATTTGTTTGTCCGGCTTGCGCCGGGGTTGATTGTTTGTTTTAATCGGCTCGTTCCTGGATGCAACGGGTGGTATGGGCATCTGCACTTTCCCAGCCTTCACTGACTTCATAGGCATTCTTTCCCTCTTTATTCGCGTTAAAACCAAAATCGAACGTAACCTTGGTATCCCGCGTCCAGACATTTCCAGCCTCGCCAACGATAACAAAAGATCCCGAGTTATTCCCGAAACCAGTCATTCGGAAGTATGTGGTATAGCCTGCATCATTATAAACAATCAGGTAACCACCACTTTCCTTTCCGTCATTCCAAGTAAATCCGGGGGCCAATCGAGGATCTTTTTTAACCAGTCCTTCGTTCTTCGTAACATAATAATTTCCATTAAATAACGCTCGATAGTTTTCTTTAGCAGCGATTCTCCAACCTGCCGGACAAGGATCATGTACGGTCTTTACATTCCCTCCCCAAGCAGATCCCTGGGCTACTGAAAGATCTGAAATGGTGTACATTTTAATGGGATTGCGATATGCTATCCGGATATTATTTGCCATATCTCCTCTTTCACGCGGTTTGTACGTCAGGCCGTCGGGACCGTACAGGTTCAACATGTCTTTTGGGGGCGTAGCGCTATAGATATTCGGCACTTCACTCATTGTCTTAGTCGTGTAGCTACTTGGAAACGGATCCTTACGCCCCTGCTGATAATGAAAACCGTTGGTCTTCGAGCGTTCGAGAGGAGTCTCCGGGACAGAGTTGTAACCGGCCATTGCACCCAAGTTCCGATCCATCATTGGTAACTGGTCAGGGGCACTGTTTCCCACATATTTTTGTTTCCGTTTGTTTACCGGAGTCTGTACATCCGCATTACCGGTTACGTCGGGGGCATAGTCTGTCACCCAGATATGCCAGCTCCAAAGGATCTCGCCGGTCCCATCCGCACCGCTATAGGCGGCAATCAATCCGCTACCTCCCGTCGTATTCGGGGCGACGCGGCAGTAGATACGGGCTTTCCCGAAATCAGTACCATCCGTCAGGTCGACGATATTAGTATGATCGGTAGACGAATTGGCTGTACCTAAGACAGGGTCGCCGACGTCACCGTTTTCAAGGGTTTGCCAGAAAACTTTCACGGACTGGATTTTTACATTATCAGTGTTACACCAGCCCTGTAGCACCGAGTTGTCGATCACCGCACCATTCTGCGTATATTTATACGGATTGAAGTTGAATGCACCACCGGGAGCCACCATAAAGCAGTTGGCAGTAGGGACGAAGTTATGGTTATCCACAGAAGCAGAAACGGGGTCGACGATCGTTACACGGAGATCATTGACCGGCAGTTGGGTATGGGTAAACCTTGCTGTGTAGCTATAATCGGTATTTCCATACAGATTGAAGTCGGTAGTCTCCTTTCCTCCCAAATAAAGACGGTAGTCCAATTTCTTGTTCTCATTCCCTTCACCATTCATAACCGAGATAAAACGGATATAGCTACTGCCTGTCGGGGCGTTAGACTTGATCCGGTAAGCCTGCGAAGTAGCATTCGGATTGCTACCACGGACATTGGCCGGTATCCAACAGGAATAACTGCCGGACACGATCTGACCGGCAGGAACCTGTATAGTTGTGAACTGATCCAACAGGGACGGGTAAGTCTTGTCAGTTTTATCGGGGGCGGCAACAACCTTGTAGTTAGTTGGGATGCTGTGCAGCAGTATTTGCTTCAAGGAGTATGTTGCACCGGAAATCGTAACATTGTATGTCCAATTGAAGGTCAACCGCGTAGCAAGCCGTTTGAGACGGAGGCGGACGTCGAGGGCTTCACCTTCGGCGCTATAGATGCGGCCGTCGGAAGTGACATTCACATCTTTAAGATGGAGGACGTAGGGCATTTTATTCATATCAGCCTGTACTTCCGGTTTCAGATCTTTTATAACAGAAGCATTAATAATCACATCCTGAGCGGCAGACAAAGGACCGGTCCCCAATTTATTCGTATTGCCGTTTCCCCAAGCCACAAGCACGAGCTGGCAATGTTCCTTAGTTGTTAGCGTGGTCGTGATCGGAGTACCGAGTCCTGTATTGGTTGTAATGGGATCACATCCTTTCAAGTATGTACCATTAGAATCATATTGCCTAATTTCGAGGTTGTAGAGGGCATCCGGTTGCAGGGAGGTCGCCGTTCCTGACTTTGTCCGGGCAAACGGAACCAGGTCGAGGTCGAACGTAGCCTCTTCGCCAGACATATCTGCTTTCGTTGATGGAGTAAACAGATTGTAGCCGTCTTCCCCTTCGGCCAGACCGATACGGAGCGTTACCTCTACAGGCTCGCCCTCCCCGACCGGATTGCCCCCGCGGGAGTCGAAGCGGTCTTCACAACCGACCAACAACATACTGATTATCGTTACTGTCATTACTACAAGTTTTTCTAACTGAACACTC
>URZO01000172.1 GCA_900552465.1 uncultured Parabacteroides sp.
CCTTTGGGTTATGAGCCCAACGAGCTACCACTGCTCCACTCCGCGATATAGTTGCGATCATTCCTGATTGCGAGTGCAAAGGTACAAAAATATTCTTACAAACCAAATTTATTTACAAATAGTTTGTGATATATTCTTGTACCCCATCGTTCAGACCTTAAGAAACAGCATTTTGATAGCTTACAAGTCTGCTATCGATTCATGGTTGCCTGTTTCGTATAACCTCAGCCTGCTCTTCAAATGATTAATTTCCTGCTGCATGGATTTGATCCGTTCCAACAGATGATGGATGGCGTCTATTCCTTCCACATTGATGGACAGGTCGTAATACATACGGGTGTATCGTTCCACGTCGTACAGTTGGGATGCAGGCAGGTAGCTTTCTCCTTCTACGGTGTCAATCTCTATCAGTCCGCCCTTTTCCAACATATAAAGGAATGACGGTTCGATATGGCATATCTGGCAGTATTCACTGACTATGATTAAATCTGTTTGCATAACAATCTTGTTTTTTTAATTAAGACTCTGTATCTCGCGGAACAGCTCTTTCTGCTTGTCCGTCAGGTTAGTCGGGATCTCGATAGAGTAGGTGACTATCAGGTCGCCAAACTTTCCGTCTTCTTTGTAAACGGGGAATCCTTTTCCTTTCAACCGCACCTTGCTGCCGTTCTGGGTTCCCGGGCTTACTTTCAGTTTTACTTTTCCGTCCATTGTCTCTACGATCTGTTCCCCGCCGAGGATCGCCGTGTAGAGGTTTAACGGAGCGCTGATGTAAAGGTCGTCGCCCACCCGTTTGAACCGGCTGTCTTCGGGGATGTGGAACGTGATGTACAGGTCGCCTGCCGGTCCGCCGTTCACACCCGGACCGCCCTGGCCTTTCAGCTTGATGGTCTGTCCGTTTGCAATACCTGCCGGGATCGTGATACGCAGATTCTTGCCGTTTACCGTAATAATCTGCTTGTGTGTCTTGGCGGCATCTGTCAGGGAAACCTGCAATTCTGTCGTGTAGTCCTGTCCGCGGAAACCATGGCTGCCTCTGCTGCTGTAGCTGCTTCTGCCACCCATACCTCCGAACATTTGTTCGAAGAAGTCGGAGAATTCGCTGCCGTCGCTTGATGTGCTCCAGTAAGTGCCGCCGCCCTGTCCGTTCTGATATTGGCGGTATTGTTGTTGCTGGGCGTCAAACTCGTCAGCATGTTTCCAATTCTCTCCGTACTGGTCGTATTTCTTTCGTTTCTCCGGGTCGCTCAGTACCTCGTTGGCTTCGTTTATTTCCTGAAATTTGCGGTGAGCATCCGGGTCATTCGGGTTCAAGTCGGGATGGAATTTCCGCGCCAGCTTCTTATATGCCTTTTTGACATCTTCCGGCGAAGCGCTCTTGTCCACTCCTAAAATTTTGTAATAATCTATATAGGCCATATTTATATATGTTGTTAAGTCAGCTTTTTCCTTATTTCAATACATATATAAAATAACAACAAACGTGCCGGAGAGTTCAAGTCCTGTTTAAATAGAACTAATAAAAATTAGAGGAGGTAAAAAAGAAAAGCCTCCGATTCTGAAGAACCGAAGGCTTATTTAGTTGCGGAGGCAAGACTCGAACTTACGACCTTTGGGTTATGAGCCCAACGAGCTACCACTGCTCCACTCCGCGATGTAGTTGCGATCATTTCCTGATTGCGAGTGCAAAGGTACAGATTATTTTTAATAAAACAAATTTTCCGGCAGTTTTCTTTTGCTTTGGTCTGAAAGAAATCTGTGGGAGGGCTTTGCCTGCATAAGCTCTGTCCTTTTATAAAAGGATTGGTCCATATCTCTATTATAAAGGTTTGTTTGGATAAAATGTAAACATGTTTTTGGTAGTTAATAATTTTTCCGGTACTTTTGCGCACAGTTTTAATCAAAATGTGCAATACGAATGCCGATGACAGTTTCAAAAACACGTGAGATGTTGGTGGATGTGGCCAGACAATTGTTTGCCCGCATGGGGGTGGATAATACGACAATGAACGATATTGCACAGGCATCCAAAAAGGGAAGACGTACGCTTTACACGTACTTTAAGAGCAAGAACGAGATTTATCTGGCAGTGGTCGAATCCGAGTTGGACCAGTTGTACAAGATGCTGCAGGACGTGGCTGAGAAAGATCTGTCGGCAGATGAGAAGTTAATGACGTTTCTTTATGCCAGGCTGGATGCAGTTAAAGCGCTGGTGTTCCGCAACGGGACGCTGAGAGCAACCTTTTTTCGCGATATATGGCGTGTAGAGAAAATCAGAAAGAACTTCGACATCCGTGAAACAGAGATGATACACGGTATTCTGGAAGCCGGGGTGAAAGAAGGTATCTTTGACATGCCCGATACCAAAATAACGGCCATCGTTCTTCATCATGCCCTGAAAGGACTGGAAGTACCGTATATACGTGGAATCATGGGAGACAACATCAGCCAGCGGATTAAACGGAGAGATAATGTAATGAATTTAATATTCAATGGTATAAAGATAAAGTAATACAATACTGAGGAATGTTTATTAATGCAACAGGGTTTTATGTGCCTGAAGAACGGGTAGATAACCAACATTTTTTAGAGTTAAACGGGCTGACAAGCGAGTGGATTGAACAACGTACAGGAATTCGTTCCCGCTCCAAAGCGAAAGCGGAGGAAAATATCAATACGATGAGTATTGAGGCCGTCCGCAATGCCCTTCCCAAATTACCGTATGACATCACGGAAGTAGACTTGATCATATCAGCATCTTATTCCCCCTATGATACGGTGGCGACTGCTGCCCATCTTGTCCAGCATGAGTTTAATGTCGAGAATGCAAAAGCGCTCTATCTTTCTTCCGCCTGCTCTTCTTTCCTGAATGCGCTGGAAGTAGTGGAGGGATATTTTGCTATGGGAAAAGCAACAAAAGCATTGATTCTTTCTGCGGACAAGAACTCTGCTTATTATAATGAAACGGACCCGAAAGCCGGTCACCTCTGGGGCGATGCGGCAGCAGCTTTTTTCATCTCGAAAGAACGTGTTTCGGATGCTGATCCGGAAGTGGTGGAAGTCTTTACGCAAGGACTCGCCCATCTGGGCAAAGCTCCGGATGCCGTGCATCTCCGTCCGTGCGACGGCGGTATCATGATGCCGGAAGGACGCGATGTCTTTATTCAGGCCTGTACCTACATGCCGAAGAATGTGCTCTTCCTGTTAGAGAAGAATGGTTACACACTGGATAACTTGACTTACTTCATCGGTCATCAGGCCAATATGCGTATCATGTCCAATATCGCCAAGCAACTCGAACTGCCGGAAGAAAAGTTCCTGCATAATATTGAAGAATTAGGCAATACCGGTTCCGTAAGTTCCGCACTGGTGTATGCCCAGAACGACCATAGTTTCAAGAAAGGCGACCTGGTGGCTATCACCGTGTTTGGCGGTGGTTATTCGACAGGCGCTTGTCTGATTAAGTGTTGATATTTAAAAACGAAATGAATATGAAATTATTAGAAGGAAAAGTGGCAATCATTACCGGTGCCGCACGCGGTATCGGCAAAGCTATCGCATTGAAGTTCGCTGCCGAAGGCGCAAACATTGCATTCACGGACCTGGTGATCGACGAAAACGGTCTGGCTACCCAGAAAGAGATTGAAGCATTGGGTGTAAAAGCAAAAGGCTATGCTTCCAACGCTGCCAATTTCGAAGAAACACATAACGTTGTTGCTGAAGTGGTAAAAGACTTCGGTCGTGTAGATATCCTGGTGAACAACGCCGGTATCACGAAAGACGGTCTGATGATGCGTATGAGCGAAGGCCAGT
>URZO01000173.1 GCA_900552465.1 uncultured Parabacteroides sp.
GAGTGTTCAGTTAGAAAAACTTGTAGTAATGACAGTAACGATAATCAGTATGTTGATGTCCGGTTGTGAAGACCGCTTCGACTCCCGGCGGGGCAATCCGGTCGGGGAGGGCGAGCCTGTAGAGGTAACGCTCCGCATCGGTTTGGCCGATGGGGAAGACGGCTACAGCCTGTCTGCCAGCCCATCAACGAAAGCGGATATGTCCGGCGAAGGGGCTGCGTTCGGCCTCGACCTGGTTCCCTCTGCCCGGACAAAGACAGGAACGGTCAACATGCAACCGGATTCGCTCTACAATCTTGAAATCCGTCAATACGATTCCGATGGCGTGTATAAAGGCGGTAGCGGGACTGTTGCCGACCGTACTGAACTCGGTGCTCCGGTCACAGCCACGTTTCAGACACTCGAACATTGCCAGCTTGTGCTTGTTGCTTGGGGAAAAGGTAACACTAAAAGATTGGGGACCGGTACTTTGTCTGCCGCTCAGGACGTAACGTTAGATGCCTCCATTATCAAAGACCTGAAACCGGAAGTGCAGGCTGATATGAAGAAAATGCCCTACGTCCTTCATCTTAAAGATGTAAACGTGACCTCCGACGGTCGCATCTACAGCGCCGAGGGTGAAGCCATCAACGTCCGCCTCCTCCTCAAACGGCTGGCTACGCGGCTGACGGTAAACTGGATATACAGTGTCACAGGTTACTCCTTGCAACAGATACTTATACACAGCATCCCGACCGATTACAAGGTTGTTGCCGCCCCCGATAAAACCGACAGGACTTATCCGTCCCTGCTCGACCAGTTCAGAACGATACAGGTCCCTGCCGACCAGATCGCGTCCGGCAGTTATTCCTGCTGGATACCAGCCAATGTGCGTGGCAGCAATCCGAATGCCACTTCGCAGGCCTACCGGATCAAGTCGAACGCCCCGACAGGCAGTAGCTATATCCGTTTTATCTCGGTCATGAATGGTGAAGGAAATGAGAACAAGAAACTGGACTATCGTCTTTATCTCGGAGGGAAGGAGACTACCGACTTCAATCTGTATGGAAATACCGATTATAGCTACACAGCAAAGTTCACCCATACCCAACTGCCGGTCAATGATCTTCGCGTCACGATCGTCGACCCCGTTTCCGCTTCTGTTGACAACCATAACTTTGTCAACACAGCCAACTGCTTTATGGTGGCTCCCGGTGGAGCTTTCAACTTCAATCCGTATAAATATACGATAAACGGAGAAGTAGGAGAGAATAGCACGTTGCAGGGATGGTGTAACAATGATAATGTAAAGATCCAGTCCGTAAAAGTTCTTTGGCAAACCCTGGAAAACGGCGACGTGGGCGACCCCGTCTTAGGTACAGTCAATTCTTCGACCGATCATACTAATATCGTCGACCTGACGATCGGTAATAGCTTTGCGGATACCCGTATCTACTGCCGCGTTGCCCCGAACACGACGGGTGGTAGCGGTTTGATTGCCGCTTACGACGGTTTGAATGGAACGGGTAATATCCTTTGGAGTTGGCATATCTGGGTGACCGACTATAACCCCGAAGTTACCGGAAGCGAAACCGTACTTACTCCGGTAAACAAACGAAAACTGAAGTTTACTTATAATACTTCCGGCCAACCCCCGATGATGGATCGGAACTTGGGGGCTATTGCCGGCTTTACTTTAGCCGATCCACCTAAAAATCCGCTTGATATGTCAAAAGCAAATGGCTTTCATTATCAATGGGGACGGAAAGACCCGTTCCCAAGCAGCTATTCGGCAACCCCCGTTTCGGTGATTAAAGGATTGACCTCGAAGACGAATCCTCCAAAAGGTATGTTGAACAGGTATGGACCTGATGGTATCACGTATGTGCCTTTGGTCAGTGTGGGCTCCAAATCGACGGTGAGAAATGCTTGCCAGCATCCGACTAACTTTTATTTGCAAAGTAATACTGCCGTATACTGGTGTAGCGAAAATACAGCAATGCCGACCTTATGGAATAACCCCAATAATGATAACGGAGTGAAAACTGTTTTCGACCCATGTCCTGCCGGTTGGAGGGTGATTTCTTATAAACACCTGACCTCGTTTTTTACTACCGGCTTTAATAACAATGGGGAAATAAATACAGGCAATGAGAATATAGCTGCTTCGGTTTCGTCAAAAGAAGCTGGAGGAGGTTACTTCTATTATGCGGCACAAGGTAGTGGTGAAGCAACATATGTCCGTGCAACGGGCTATTGGCGATATACCGATGAATTTCATTTCATAGGAGAGAAAGCAATTTTCTGGACGCGGGATTTCACGAGTACTTCATCGAGTAACTATGCTTTCTGTCTTAATTTTAATGATGCGACACAGGGTAATCCGTATGGAGCTTATATCCATAAAGCGTGGTATCCCCAGGATGCCCATACCACCCGTTGCATCCAGGAACGAGCCGATTAGCGACAGAATATATAAGGTCCCTTCCCCGGACCTTCCAACAACCGGGGAAAAACGAGTTCTTTGACATGATGAGATTGATAAGGTGAATGACGAAGATTATATCTGTATTACGGATATAGCACGGTTTAAGACAACGGATACGTTTATTGTTGTCTGTAACTGGTTGAGAAACCGAAATACAATCGAATATTTGGGAGTGTGGGAAAGTTTATATAATCCCAGTTTTAAACCTATCGAATTCGATAGGTTTAGAAAAGAAGCGGGTTTGAATGCTTTTACTCTTTCTCCTAAAAAATGGATTGAATCGACAAATGCTATCGGACTAATCACTAAATCCGGACGTTATGGTGGTACCTATGCCCATAAGGATATCGCTTTTAAATTTGCGAGTTGGATTTCCATTGAATTTGAATTATATATTATCAAGGAATTCCAACGTCTCAAATCCCAGGAACAGGCACAACTTGGTTGGAGTGCTAAACGTGAACTATCAAAGATTAACTACCATATACATACGGATGCGGTAAAGCATAATTTGGTTCCGCCTGAGTTAACAATGGCGCAAGCATCGGTTATATATGCTAACGAAGCCGATGTGCTCAATATCGCAATGTTTGGTTTGACCGCGAAAGAATGGAGAGTTCAGCATCCCGATTTGGCAGGCAATATCCGTGACTATGCTTCCATCAATGAATTGATTTGTCTGTCTAATATGGAGAATCTGAACGCCGTATTTATAGATGAAGGCCTGACTCAGAAAGAGCGTCTTTTGAAGTTGAATCAAATAGCCATCTCGCAAATGAAGATACTTGAAGATACCGGTAACCGGAGACTTCTGAAGTAAATAACCTTTTTCCCCTTATCAATCGCATCTGTAAACGATAACAGATGCACCAATCGTTACGCAGTATCCCCGCCGGGTATTGCGCAGCTTTTTGTGCATCAAAGAGTAACTCCTTCCCCTCTCTGAGAGGGGGCAGGGGGTGTGTGAATTTATAATGTTAATGTGCGTAAAAAAAGAAAGCGATAATGA
>URZO01000174.1 GCA_900552465.1 uncultured Parabacteroides sp.
GGTGGCTCCCGGTGGTGCATTCAACTTCAATCCGTATAAATATACGCAGAATGGTACGGTGATCGACAATACGGTGTTACAAGGCTGGTGCTCCACAGATAAAATCCAGTCCGTGAAAGTTCTCTGGCAAACCCTTGAAAACGGCGACGTCGGTGACCCTGTCCTGGGTACGGCCAATTCGTCTACTGACCATACTAATATCGTTGACCTGACAACCGGTGATAGTTTTGCGGATGCCCGTATCTATTGTCGCGTCGCTCCGAATACGACAGGCGGTAGCGGGATGATTGCTGCCTACAGCGGTGCGGATGGAACCGGCGATATCCTTTGGAGCTGGCATATTTGGGTGACTGATTACAATCCTGATGCCAATGGAAACAATAGTGTATTGCAACCTGACACCAAACGAAAGCTGAAATTCACCTGGAATCTCCCTACTAACATCACCGACCAGTTGCCGATGATGGACAGGAATCTGGGCGCTATGGCCGGCTACATCAATGGAGTGCCTGGCAACGATTTGGAGAAGTCCCGGACAAACGGTCTGCAATATCAATGGGGCAGAAAAGAACCTTTTACCAGTAGTTATTCTGCAGTGCCTATAACAACTATCCCAAGTATAGATGGCGATAAACCGGTAAAAGGCATGTTGAACCGGTACGGTCCGGATGGCCTTTCTTATATTAAGGTGGAATATTTTTCGGCTTCATCTCTTAGAGATGCATATAAATATCCCCATAAAAAAGCAAATGATATTGGTAGTGGCTGGTGGACAAATGACTCAGATAGGGATAATTTCTGGGGAGGTACAGCCAATACTACCAAAACAGTACATGATCCTTGTCCTGCCGGGTGGAAAGTTGCTTCAAACGGTTCATTTGACTCTTTCTTTGTCAGTGGAACGAGAAACTCATATAACGAACCGAATATTAGCAATTCCACTACCTACCGTGCAGATGGAGGATTTCTGTGCTATTATGCAGGCAATAAATCAGGAGAACAGGTATATCTCCGACTAACCGGATATGGACCACCCAACAATGGGTATAGGTATATCGGGCAGCGGCTTGCCTATTGGATGTCAGGTGCTGCCGAGGCATTCATATCCCTTCTCGATGATAGTGGTATAAAGGAGTTTAAAACAAGTACCGGGTCCGCCCGTCCTGATTGTAACAGCATCCGCTGCATTCAGGAACGAGCCGATTAGTGACAGAAATATATAAGGTCCCTTTCCCGGACCTTCCAGCAACCGGGGAAAAACGAGTTCTTTGACATGATGTGATTGATAGGAAATTAATTATCTTTGTGTGCACGATAAAAGCATAGAGGTATGAACAGAAAAAAGTTACCGATAGGCATCAGCGATTATAAAGAGCTGATTGACGAAGATTATTATTATGTAGATAAAACGGATTTTATTCGTCAGATAATAGACGAAGGAAGTAAAATTACGCTTCTTCCGCGTCCGCGCCGTTTCGGTAAGACGCTGAACCTCTCGATGCTCCGCTATTTCTTCGAAAAGACGGAAGGAAATATATACCGTCCGCTGTTTGAAGGGAAAAGTATCATGCAATGGAAAGACTTCGACAGGTACCAGGGTAAATATCCGGTAATATTGATTACGTTGAAGGATTGCAAAGCGGATAGTTTCGACCAGCTTTTGGTTATGCTCGGACAGGAGTTGCAAAATGAATTCCTCCGGCATAAGTATTTACTGGAAGATCCGCGTACCGAACCGGTATATATCCGGGACTTCAATGCTATCATAGAAAAGCAGGCGACAGAGGTGCAGTTGCAAAACTCGCTGGCCATGTTGTCGACTATGTTAACAACTTATTGGGGTATGCCTCCGCTTGTGTTGCTTGACGAGTACGACACGCCGATTCATGTTGCTTTCGATAAAGGCTATTATGACAAGATGATCGGTTTCATGCGTAATTTCATGAGTACAGTCTTCAAAGACAATACGGATATCTTCCGGGGTGTCATTACGGGTATCTTGCGGGTGAGTAAGGAGTCTATCTTCAGCGGGTTGAATAATATAGCCGTTTTTTCTTTGTTAGACCGTCCGTTGTGTACAGCCTTTGGCTTTACTCAGGAGGAGACGAATAACCTGTTAAACGATTATTCGTTGGGCGGTCAGAAAGAATCCGTTAAACAGTGGTATGATGGCTATTTATTTGGTGGTATGACGGTTTATAATCCTTGGTCGGTACTCAATTATATAATGTATGACGGCGTGCTGTCTCCTTACTGGGTGAACACCGGTTCGGATGTCCTGTTGCGCCACCTGCTTGCCGACGGTCCTTCGCAGATCCGTAAGGGAGTGGAGTCGCTGATACAGGGCGAACCGGTCCGTAGCGTGATCAACGACAAATTAGCGTTTCCTGACCTGCTGGCTAAACCCGTTAATATCTGGTCTTTCATGCTTTTCAGCGGTTACTTGAAGGCCTCCGCTCCGGCGCTGAACCAAGATGATTTGTTCGAATACGATTTACAGATACCCAACCGGGAGGTGAAAACGGTTTACCGTACGATCATCCAGAGTTGGATAGACGGCGGTCCGGTCAAGAACGACCGCTTGGAACTGATGTTGCAGGCGTTGCGTGCAGGCGACATCGAGTACTTCGAGGAATTGTTGAACGATTTTGTCGTCCATACCTTTTCCTACTACGATACCAATGGCCGCGAACCGGAGAAGGTCTACCAGGCTTTCCTTTTGGGAATGCTGGCCGGCATGTCGGACTACGAAGTGAGCAGCAACCGCGAATCCGGCTTCGGCCGTTACGACATCCTGCTGCGCCCGAAAGGCGGTAAAGGGCAGGCTGTCATCATGGAGCTTAAGCGCCTGCGTCCGAACGAAACAGTCGAGAAAGCCTTAAGCTCTGCCCTGCAGCAGATCGAGGACAAGCAATATGACACGGTCTTGCGCCGTGACGGCTTCACCGACATCCTGAAAATGGCCATCACCTTCGATGGCAAACGCGTCTGGATAAAAACAGCCGAATAATCCCTTTATATCCTATCAATCGCATCTGTAAACAATAACAGATGCACCAATCGTTAC
>URZO01000175.1 GCA_900552465.1 uncultured Parabacteroides sp.
TATCAAAGAAAATTCACACACCCCCTGCCCCCTCTCAAGAGGGGAAGAAGTTACCTTCAGTCGATATAAACGCACCACTAAATCTTCATTTAATTATGAACCGCCAATTAATATTAAACACTTAAGAATATGGATACGGCAATTAAAAAGGTAGAACTGTCCATTCCGGAAGCAGACATGGCTTTGCTGAAATTATTAGCAAAGAAGTTAGGTTGGAATATAAAAGTCATAAAAGGACCTTCGACACCAAGAAAAACCTTACCGAGCGATAAGAAATGAATCTGTCGAAAATGCCCCGTTCCCGTGCTTGACACGGGATCGCATTAAGACCGGCTGTATGGCTCTGATCAATAAGGCATGTTCTTTTGCGGCCCCGCGTCAAGCGCGGGGACAAGGTGCTACCGGTTCCTCCTCGAACTCCTTCAGTTCTTCCAGGCCTTTTTCGATGACGCGGATATTCTTCAGGTAAAAACGGATCTGGTAATAGGAGAATATTGTAGCGAATAAGAATACGATCGCCAAGCGTATCTCCCAACCTCCCACAAGGTGAGCTTTCTCGATGAATAAGAAAGAGACGATGGCGATCATGCCGATTCCGGAACCAATCGTGAAGTTCCGTTTCATCCACAATTTATAGGTCAAGGTAAGCCGGGTAAGGTCGCAAATCTTCTTCTTCTCCATATCAAACCGTCCAAGGATAAAGAGAAAAAAGAATTGCATGACAAACCCGATAAGTATAGCGCCCTCCAGAATGGCAAAAGCAGCCGGGTTCAATACTAACTTACCCGTTGTCACCAATATCGGGAACATGACGCAAAGCGTAAAGCACAATATCAGCCCGAATATATCATACCGGAACAGCCGTTCATAAGCCGATTGCGTCCGGTTGGTTATCATCTCCTTGATAATCCTTTTGTTCAGCATCTCACTCTTTTCAAGCTGTTCGTTCAAGACACTCCAGCTCGCTTTTAATTCTTCCAGTTCCATATTTATTACGTTTAACTGTTCGACATTGTTTTCAATTTCTCACGGATACGATTGAGTTTGACCGCCACGTTGTTCTTGGAAATGCCGATGATGTCCGCTATCTCCTGATAGCTTCGTTCCTCGAGCCAGAGCAGGATAAGCGCGCGTTCGAGCTGGCTGAGCCGATTGATCATCCGGTAGAGTTCACGGAGTTGGGCCGTCTTGTCGACGTCTTCGTGGGTAGCTTCCAGATCGACCGAGATCGGGACGACTTCCGGTTTCCGCTTCGACTGGCGGAAAAAGGAGATGCAAGTGTTCAGGCCGATGCGGTACACCCAGGTGGACGACTTACATTCGCCCCGGAAGCGAGGGTAAGCTTTCCACAGATTGATCACCACCTCCTGATAGAGGTCGTTCAGGTGGTCGGCATCGGATGCATACACATAACAGACTTTGTAGATGACCTGCTTGTATTCCTCCACAAGTGCGATAAACTCCTTTTCCTGTTGTCGGGTAGCTTTCATTCTCTCATCGTTTTATTTAATTAGTCGCACAATAGGGAAGTATATTACACGACGACGATCTTTTTTCTGCCCATGAGGAAGATATTTTCCGTCGAAAGCCATGTAATTAGGGAAGAGCAGGCATCCAAACCTTGTTCGACCCGGGTCGGACAAGGATTATGTGGCGGAGGGATAAGATTAAGACGGCATAAAACCGTATTTACATGCCGGCTCACGGAAATCAGGTGCCGACCGGAGGGACGGCTACCGGTTATGTTTGATCAGATTCATAAACTCTTCGCGCGTCTTGGCTTGCTGGAAGAATCCCGTAAAGTCGGAAGTGGTGGTCAGGGAGTTCTGTTTCTCGACACCGCGCATCTGCATGCACATGTGCTGGGCTTCGATGACAACCATGACGCCAAGCGGGTCGAGCGTTTCCTGGATGCATTCTTTGATCTGCATCGTCAGGCGTTCCTGGATCTGGAGGCGGCGGGCGAAGATATCCACGACACGGGGAATCTTGCTCAATCCTGTGATATATTTTTTGGGGATATAGGCGACATGGGCTTTCCCGAAGAAGGGCAGCATGTGATGTTCGCAAAGGGAAAAGAAGTCGATGTCCTTCACAATGACCATCTGCTTGTAGTCTTCCTCCTTGAACATGGCGCCGCGGAGCACGGCTGCCGGGTCTTCCTGATAGCCTTTTGTCAGGAACTGCATGGCTTTGGCAACGCGCTCGGGAGTTTTCAACAGGCCTTCACGGTCCACGTCTTCGCCAAGCAGGCTGATAATACTTTTATAGTGTCCGGCCAACTCTTCGCGGGCCTGCAAAGTCTTAGCGTTTACTTCTTCACTCATTTCAATTCAATGGGATTTTGACTTCTTCCTTTACGATGTACATCTCTTTCTTGTAGGCGGGGAATGCATCCATCAACAGACGTTGCATGTGATAAGCCTCTTCGTGCGAACGGAAATCGCCGACGCGCACGCGCCAGAACGGAGCGTTATAGGTCACGTAGGTCGGGACATCGGGGAAAAGCTCATTAATTTCTTTTTCTTTCCGGAAAGCCTCGTCTTTGGATTTACGCTGGTTGTTGCCGGAAAACACTTGTGTACGATAGCCTTGTATCTTCAAAAAGGCTGTACTGTCGGTCTTCTCTACACCTTCGCCATGCAAACGTTTGCCCATCATCGTGCGAAGAGCATCCGGCTGGCGTACCACAACAGTTCCTTTTCCCGGAACCTTTTCCTGCAGGGCATCGACAATAGTCACCGCCGATCCGTCACCACCGGTCTGGGCGGACAGGGCGGACGCGCCGAGCAACATACATAAAGATAAGATACAAGATAGTCGTTTCATATTGGAATGTCGGATATGATATCGTAATTGTAACGGTCGGACGGGTTTTCTTCCTTGTAGGAAAGCAATTTATCCGCCACCATCGCACCTTCCATATTCGTTCGAACCAGGATCGCTATATCTTTCAGCGCATACCCATTGTCCTGCAGTTGTTCGACCACCTGCGGCAAGCGGTCGAGGGCTTCCTCTT
>URZO01000176.1 GCA_900552465.1 uncultured Parabacteroides sp.
TGGCGGAAGACGAAGAGTTCTTCGCTTTTCTGGACATCAATCCGGTGGCAACAGGTCATACGTTGGTGATCCCGAAGAAAGAGGTCGATTATATTTTCGATATCGAGGATCCTGTGCTCGGCCGTATGATGGCTTTTGCTAAACGTGTGGCCCGGGCACAAGAAGCGGCTATCCCTTGTAAACGGGTCGGCCTGGCTGTAATGGGGTTGGAAGTACCCCATGCGCATATTCACCTGATTCCGATTCAAAAGGAGTCCGATATGTATTTTGGCGGAAAGAAAATGGAAGTTACGCAAGACGTGCTCGCAAACACCGCTGAACAGATCAGAAAAGCCTTTAAATAAATAGGACGAAGTCTTTTACAATAGAAAACTTTATGTATATTTGTGACCGCTTCTCCCTCATAATGACAATATTGTGAAGGAGGAGGCGGTTTTTTTATAAAGATTCATTAGTGGTTTTTACTCATAAATTTGTTAACCTTAGAAGAAAGGCCATCCTTGTGAAAGGACGGCCTTCTTTTTTAAACACACAATCTTCTTCTATTCTACTTGGGTTATGGAACCACTTCCAAGAATGCTTTTCCCTTTTATGTTCGGACTGCCTTTATACCGTATCTCTCCGCTTCCCATTATTTTGGCAGAAATTTCCTTATTGGCTGTTATCTCTATCTCGCAACTTCCGGCTGTTTTACAAGTCAAGTTGTCTGTCAACAAGTCAAATGCTTTGATTCTGCAGCTCCCAGCACTTTTTATGTCCATATTCTCTGCTTCTCCACTTAGGTTGATTTCCCCACTACCGGCGATTTCACATTTCAAACGGTTGACGGTGATGGAATCAGCTTTAATAGTTCCGCCTCCGGCTAAACTAATTCCTAACCGATCATTAGTGAGCCCTTTACCCAGATTGCATTTGCCCCCGCCTGCCATCTTGATATCCCTTAGAGCGGTAGAGTTAGTTGTTACGACAAACCGGGTTGGATTGATCCATGTATGTTTTTTTCTGGGGCGTATAACTAATACATTGTCGTCCACCTCTGCTTTCAGAATGTCCATGATGTTCCGGTCCGTTTCTATTTTTAGGTAGGGAGCGTCATTGGATTGTATATAAGTGAGATCAATATTCTCTCCTCCGATGTGAAGTCCTATATAGTCCTTGATCGAAATCTCTTGGGTCACGATGTTGCCGTCCCCATGAACCTTATTGGTATGGCAAGAGCATAGAAGTCCCGCCATTGCGATATAGGTTACTATATATATGATGAATAAATATGCTTTTTTCATATCAGTTGTTTTTATTTAGATATTGAAGAAATTGTACCAAGGTAATGTGCTCCATCCGTTTATTCCGGTTTGATAGAAATAAGCGACGCTAAGTGCAACGGATATTATCCACAGGATCAGAAGCGTCCATTTTGCTGTGTTAGGCAATGGCTTGGCTTTGAACAGCTGCATGCAGATAGCATATACCAAAGCAAAGATCGGAATACCAATGAGTAAGATGACTCCGATGCATCCCATGATTGCCAATGGAATCGGGGTCCCTGCCAGCAGGTCGGCCCCGAACGGAGAGAGGTGATAAAGGACACCAGTCCCTCCCGCAATAAGGGCAAACGTAACGACTACCAGTATAAAGGCGACAAGCAATAATGGCGGTAGCAGGATAATTCCGATCAATATGGCGAGGAATTTAAGGATGAAACCGACTACATTGACAAACAGATCCGCCAGTTGTTGCAAAAAACTTCTTGGCTTGTCCGAACTCATATAATCGTTCACATTGCTGGATACTTTCTCAAAACCGTCAGTCACCGTTTTCCCTATATTTTCGAGGGTTACGCTCTGTCCGCGCATCATCAGCTTATCGGCTGCGGTCCGTGCCAATGGCATGACCAGCCACAGTATAAGATATAGGATGACAATCGGTGCATATGGGATGAAGAGCAAGATAATCATAATCAGACGTATGGCTGTTACGTCCCAGCCCATATAGGCCGCAATACCGCTGGCGACCCCGCCTAATACGCGGTTGTCCGGGTCACGCATCAGCTTTTTTCTTCCTCCGGTTGTTTCTTCTTCCTGGAAGGTATGCGTTTTAGGCTCTTCCCGGATGTAATCCTTCTCGTCTTCGCTGTCAAACAACTCTTCCGGTTTCCCCATGCGCTTGATTACTTCCTCGACGTGTTCGATTGTGATGACTTCATGACCCAACCGTACACGTTCGTTGAATAATTCGGAGATGCGCATCTCAAAATCGTTCATAATCTCTTCCGATCCTTCTTCTTTGCGGAAGTGGATGCGGAGGTTTGCCAGGTATTTATCGAGCAATTGATATGCATCTTCGTCAATGTGGAATACTGTTCCTCCCAAATTAACTGTAAGTGTCTTCTTCATTGTTGTCTGATTTTAATTATTTCTGATGTGGTTTATTGTGTCGTTTAATTCCTGCCACGAAGTTTCCAGTTCTCCAAGGAATTCTTCTCCCTTCGGCGTGAGCTGGTAATACTTGCGGGGCGGCCCTTGAGTAGATTCTATCCACTGGTAACTTAGCAATTCGCTGTTTTTTAATCTCGTCAACAGGGGATATAGAGTACCTTCCACTACAATCAATTTAGCTTCCTGTAACTTCTGGATAATGTCAGAGGTATACGCCGGCTCTTTTTTGAGGAGCAATAGAATACAGTATTCCAGTGTTCCCTTTCTCATTTGTGATTTTACGTTCTCTGCATTCATTTTATATCGTTTTATGCTGCAAATATATGTATTGCCTATGTACTATGCAATACATACTACTATGTTTATCCT
>URZO01000177.1 GCA_900552465.1 uncultured Parabacteroides sp.
GGGAGAGTAGTAGATCATCTATCTCCCGCTTTTTACATTAAACATACTTTTTGGGGAGGGGTGAGCCAGATTTTATGATATTATAGTTAGATCTACTTGAAAATGAACGACTAAAGAAGTTGAATCTCTTCTCGTTTTTAAATAAACAAATAAAAAGCCTATTACTTTCAATAAGTTAACTATATTTGTAGACAGATAAGAGTCACATGCTAACGAACAACGAAATTAAACTTAATTATTATCTAAACCCTATTTCATTTTTATATGGATTTGGGATATGGATACGAAACAAGCTTTTTGATTGGGGTATTTTACATTCCGAACAATATTCTATTCCTGTAATTTGCATAGGAAACTTATCGGTAGGGGGTACTGGGAAAACCCCTCACACAGAATATATTATCCAATTATTAAAAGAGCAACACCGCATTGCCGTATTGAGTCGGGGATATAAAAGAAAAACTTCTGGCTTTATCCTTGCCGATTCACAAAGTTCGAGCCAAGAGATAGGAGATGAACCATTTCAAATTAAAAATAAATTTCCAGATATACTTGTTGCTGTCGATGCTAACCGACGCCGAGGAATTCAAAATCTCTTATCTTTGCCAAAAACGGAAAGGCCAGAAATAATCCTGCTGGATGATGCTTATCAACATCGTTATGTCTATCCTACACTTTCAATTGTATTAAGCGATTATCATTGCCTGTTTTACGATGACAAATTGATGCCGACAGGCAGACTGCGCGAACCTGCAAGTGGAATAAACCGAGCAGACATTGTGGTTGTTACTAAATGCGAGGAAGATATGAAGCCGATCGATTTCCGTATTATAGAAGAGAACATGGGCCTGCGGGCTCACCAGCTACTTTTTTTTACCCGTATTGTTTATGGCGAGATTGAGCCTGTGTTTCCTTCGAAAGCCCGTCCGCTGAGTTGCAGCGAAATCCTTAAAGAAGCGGATATCCTGTTGATATCCGGAATTGCCCTTCCCGCTCCTTTCATAAACGAAGTGAAAAAGTACTCAAACAATGTGCTTCCGGCAATTTTCCCTGACCATCATGCGTTCATTAAGTCGGATTTCAAGAAATTGGATGATATGTATAAGAAGATGGCTTCTCCTGGTAAACTTATTCTGACAACAGAAAAGGATGCAGCTCGTCTGAAAGATAATCCACTTGTCCCGGAAAACTGGAAGCAATCTTTATATTATTTGCCAATCACCATTAAGTTTCACAATGGACAGAGTTTTGATGAGGCAATACGGAAACATATAATGGCTGTCCAGAAGAAAAGCATTTTATAATAATCAATATGAATAATAGAACAGAAATATCAACATTAGGAGAATTTGGATTGATCAGCCACTTGACAAACAGGATTGAAATTAGAAATAACAGTACCGTTAAAGGTGTTGGTGACGATGCGGCCATACTTGCGTATGGAGACAAACAAGTGCTCGTTACGACCGATCTGTTGTTGGAAGGTATTCATTTCGACCTGACTTATGTGCCGTTAAAACACCTCGGGTATAAATCGGCAGTTGTGAATTTTTCCGATATATATGCGATGAACGGTTTGCCGAAACAAATCACGATCTCACTCGGAATCTCCAAACGTTTTTCGGTTGAAGAAATAGAAGATTTCTATGCCGGACTAAAACTTGCCTGCGATGTGTACGGAGTGGATATTGTAGGAGGAGACACGTCTGCTTCCCTCGCTGGACTCTGTATCAGTATCACCTGCATTGGCGAAGGCGAGAAGGGGAAAATCACGCTTCGCAGTGGAGCCAAAGAGACTGACCTTATCTGTGTTTCTGGAGACCTGGGAGCCGCTTATATGGGGTTGCAATTATTGGAGCGTGAGAAACGTGTATTCAAAGGCGAAAAGGATTTTACTCCTGATTTTACAGGTAAAGAGTATCTGCTGGAACGCCAGCTAAAGCCGGAAGCAAGAAGGGACATTGTTGAAACGCTTTGTGGTATAGGAATCACTCCTACAGCCATGATGGATATCTCTGACGGTCTCTCCTCAGAACTTCTGCATATCTCAAAAGAAAGTAATGTTGGTTGCCGTATTTACGAAGACCGTATCCCCATTGATTATCAAACAGCTGCAATGGCTGAGCAATTTAATATGAATTTGGTGACAGCCGCGTTAAATGGAGGTGAAGACTATGAGTTGCTCTTCACCGTCCCTCTTACCGATCATGATAAAGTTTTAGAAATGAAGGGGGTTAAAGTAATCGGTCATATCACCAAACCGGAGCTTGGCAATTACCTTGTAGGCCGTGACGGTGGTGAGGTTGAATTAAAAGCCCAAGGCTGGAATTCACTAAACGAATAAAAAAACAGCTATATCTATTGCAAAATTAAAAAAAAGCCCATATCTTTGCACCCGTTAAACAAAAACAACGGTGCCATAGCTCAGTTGGTAGAGCAAAGGACTGAAAATCCTTGTGT
>URZO01000178.1 GCA_900552465.1 uncultured Parabacteroides sp.
CTTGGATGAGCATGATACACTTTTTTTAATTCCTCAAAGGTTGTATGTGTGTAAATACTGGTTGAAGCCAGACTGCTGTGTCCGAGTAACTCTTTCACGGCATTCAACTCCGCTCCGTTATTCAACATACTTGTCGCAAATGAATGTCTTAATACGTGGGGACTGCATTTTGCCAATGTCGGAATGTCCGAGAGCTTCTTTTTTACTATTATATAAAGAATACCGGTGGACAACTGTTCTCCGCTCTTCCGAACCAAGAACCATCCGCTTCCTGCGCCAACTTCACGATTTCGAACTTCAGTGTATGCAAGCATCAAGTTTTTCAATCTTTCTGCAAAAGGAATCAGCCGTTGTTTGTTACGCTTACCTGTCACCTTGATCTGCATCGCGTCGTAGTCGATATCGGCATCTAACAAGCCGACCAGCTCCGAGCGACGTACGCCGGTATCATAAAGCATTTCAAGAATCAGGCGATCCCTCACACCTTCAAAATCCTCATCAAACCCGTCTCCATCCAACAGCTGTTCCATATCCTTCTCTTTGACAAAAGTAGGTAACGGCTTCTTTGTTTTCGGACCGGTTACGAACCGTAACGGATTCACTGAAACAAATCCCTGCTTCATAAGGAATTTAAAAAAAGACTTCAAAGAACTTAATTTCCGGTTGACCGACACAGGCGAAATCTTGTTATCCAATAAGGATATAATCCAATTCCGTACAATATCCGTGTCTACTTCTTCCGGTATAAATGCGCCTTCTTTCTTCTCCTTTACAAAATCTTCAAACTGACGCAAATCCTGAGAGTAAGCGTCAATCGTATATCCGGAGTAATTCCGCTCATACCGAAGATAATCTAAAAACGAATCAATCTGCACATTCACGTTGCATCAACTTTTATGCAACGAAAATAGGAATAAGAATCCAATAAAACAAGCCTGGCAGATAGAATTTGTGTTTTTATTCTTCTACCTGCTGCAAATGCTGAACATAGACAGCGCGCATAGTCTGTTTTCTCTTTGTTACAGAGGGTTTTTCGAAAGCCTGACGGCCTCTCAGTTCTTTAACTACACCTGTTTTTTCAAACTTTCTTTTGAATTTCTTCAGCGCTTTTTCGATGTTTTCGCCTTCTTTCAATGGAACTACGATCATAATTTAATTTTATTATATTGTTTAATTACTATATCCACAAATTGGGCAGCAAAATTACTGATTGTTTCGGGATTAGCAAAACTTTCGGTGAATATTTTTCATAAATCCTCCAACCGGAAAGGCGGGCGGGCAATGCCCTTTTCCGTTATAATAGCAGTAATCAATTCGTGAGAAGTCACATCGAAAGCAGGATTATAGGCTTTCACTCCTTCAGGAGCCATCCTCGAAGCATACCACATATCCGTAATTTCCTCGGGATTCCGTTCTTCGATGACGATCGAATCTCCGTCCGGACAGGCCAGGTCGATCGTCGAAGTCGGTCCCAGCACATAGAAAGGGATACCGTAATGACGGGCCAGGATCGCCACACCCGAAGTCCCGATCTTATTGGCCACGTCACCGTTGGCCGCGATCCGGTCGCAACCGACCACAACCGCCTGCACCCAGCCTTTTTTCATAACGATCGACGCCATATTGTCGCAGATCAGCGTAACGTCCACCCCAGCCTTATGCAATTCGTAAGCCGTCAGGCGCGCTCCCTGCAACAACGGGCGCGTTTCGTCGGCAAACACTTTAAACCCGTATCCACGCTCTTCCCCCAGATAGACCGGAGCCAAAGCCGTCCCATACTCCGAAACAGCCAGATGCCCGGCATTACAGTGTGTCAGTATTCCCATTCCCGGCTTGAGCAGCGACAGGCAGTTCTCCCCTATCCTACGGCAAGCGACCGCATCTTCCGCACGGATAGCCTCCGACTCGGCATGCAAAAGCGCTAAAAGTTCCCCCACCGGAACGTCCGGATGACCGGTTACCACCTTCTCCATCCGGTTCAACGCAGCAACCAGATTGACCGCCGTCGGGCGGGAAGAGGCCAGATAGTCTTTGATCTTTAGAAATTCCCTGTAAAAATCATCAAACGCAACAGCCTGAATCTGCCGACAGCAAACATAAATGCCGTAGGCCGCCGCAATCCCGATAGCAGGCGCCCCGCGTACCTTTAATCTATATATAGCATCCCAAATCTCCGTAGCCGAAGCAAGGGTTACATAAACTTCTTCTCCCGGCAAACGGGTCTGATCCAATATAATCAAGGCGCTCGCGTCTTCACTCAGGCGAACAGTCTTTAAACCGGCTATACTTGTATTCATATTCTTTATAATATACGCCGGCAAATATAGCGATAAAAACGGTTGTCAGTGTGCGGCAACCCTACAAACCTTCATCACCTCCGATCCTCACGAGCGCGACCAGATCGAGTATATCGCGTACC